>CBFCWS010000131.1:0-8089 GCA_965601765.1 uncultured Ilumatobacter sp.
GCATCGGCACGTAGGTATCGACCCCCTGGTCGACGACCGCGAGGCACCTGACCCGCTCGAGGTCGACCGGGCCGAGCTGTCGTGCATCTTTCAGGCCATCGACGGGTCGCTCGACAAGGCGTTCGATGAGTTGTGGGATTGCCGCGGCCGGCTCGCGCCACGAGCCGCGGCCGAGACGTGAACGGTTCATGGCATCGAGGCTCATCGCGAGCTCGAGCCATTCGGAGCGGCCGATGACGACGAGGCCGACCACCCGCCGCGAGCCGACATCCAATTGACGCCCCACGCGAGGCGTTCGCAGAACGGCAGAAGTCGTTCCCGTGCCGCCCGGGGACCGGTACGAGCTGCAGGTCGAACAGGGTCTTCTACCGGCCCCATCTGGCGGGACCTGACGACGAGGAGCGGAGGCTCCTTCTTCGCCGTCCGGATGTAGCGGCTGCCGCGTATCGGCCGCCGGCGGCCGCGCCGACCCGATTCCGTCGACTCCTCGGCGTGGGCGGCGAGTCCGGTACGGTCGCGCTCGGCCCGGCAGACCATGTCGGCCGCAGATCACGACACCGAGGAGCACCATGACCGCGACCGTCCACACTTCGACCGACCGCAGCGGCAATCCGGCGTTCAGCGACCGGGTCGTCGACGAGTACTTCGCCGTTCCCGTCCCGCAGGCGGCGACGATGTCGAGGGGCGGCGTCGCCATCAAGACGTTGGTCGACCTGGTCGTCCTGATCGCCGCCGGCGCATGGGGGTGGGCATCGGCGACCGAGCCCGTCGCGCAAGACATGGGAACCGGCTACGCGAACGTGACCGTCACCATCCCGGGTGGCTTCTGGCTGGCGTCGTTCGGCGCCTTCTTCGTCGGCATCTTCTGCTCGTTCAACCCGCGCCGAGCCGCCCTGCTCGGCATCGTCTATGCCGCCCTGCAGGGGTACTGCCTCGGTGCGATCTCGGCGATGTTCGAGGCCCAGACCGAGGGCATCGTCGGCGCCGCCATCCTCGGCACGGTCTGTGTGTTCTTCGTGTCGTGGCTCGTCTACGCCCTCGGCATCATCAAGCCGACCCGGAAGCTCGCGTTCGGCGTCACGGCGGCGATCGGCGGGCTCGCGCTGCTGTACTTCTTCGTCTTCATCGTGTCGCTGTTCGACTGGGGGTGGCTGTACAGCGAGAGCTTCCGGACCATCGGGTTGATCGTCACCGTCATCTCGATCGTGCTCGCAGCCCTGAGCCTCACCCTCGACTTCGGATCGATCGACGCCGGTGTCGACGCGGGCGCCCCGAAGTTCATGGAGTGGTACAGCGCCTACGGGCTGATGGTCACCCTCATCTGGCTCTACCTCCTGCTGTTGCGTTTGCTTGCCTTCCTGTCGCGCAACCGCTGAGGGGACGGTGGGCCCGCTCCGCATCGTCGGCAACCTGCTCTGGCTGGTCCTCGCCGGGATCTGGCTGGCCGTCGGTTACGCGATCGCCGCGGTCGTGATGTGCGTCACGATCATCGGGATCCCGTTCGGGATCCAGGCCTTCAAGATGAGCGTGCTCGCGCTGTGGCCGTTCGGTCGGTCGGTCGTCGGCGTCGGTGCGCTGCCACCGGGAGTGGTCGTCACCTACGCAGTCCCGGTGGATCCGACTCGGCGGTAGTCAGCGGGCCGGAGTGTGGACGTCACCCCTGATGGGGGGCGCCTGGTTGCGCTCGGCGTGTTGAAGTGTGCGCATGGGCTTCTGGGACGACCACCAACGGCGCGAGCGGGCACGAGAACGATTCGAGCAACGCATGGCGATCCCGGTGCTGATCGCTGCCGCGCTCCTGACCGCCGTGACGCTCGCGCTCATCTTCGCCGATCTGTCGCGAGGCGCGCGGATCGCGCTCGTCGTGATCGACGCCGCGTTGTGGTTGTTCTTCGCGATCGACTACGTCGTTCGGTTCACGATCACCCCACGCAAGCGGAGCTTCCTCAGGACACAGTGGCTCGACGGCGTGCTCGTCGTGATCCCGTTCCTGCAGCCGCTCCGCCTCGGCGGCGCCGTCGCTCGGCTGGCGCGGCTCAGCGCAGCGCTGAGCCGGACGCGCCGCGGCGCGCTGCTCCTCATGGGCCGGCACAAGCTCTACCTCGCCGTCGCCTGGGCGGCAGGTCTCGTGCTCATGGCGTCGCTGGTGACCCCGCTCGTCGAGCCCGAGAGCAGCAAGCTCACCGGCTTCGGTGAGGGCGTGTGGTGGTCGCTGGTGACGATGACGACCGTCGGGTACGGCGATCTCGTGCCGGAGTCCACGGCAGGGCAGGTCATCGGGGTGGTGCTCATGGTCGTCGGCATCAGCATCATCGGCCTCGTCACCGCCAACGTCGCATCACTGTTGATCGAGCCGGCCCCCGACGAGGACGACGACGAGGTCGTCAGCGACTCGGAGCGGCTCGCTGCGATCGAGTCCAAGCTCGACGACCTGCTTCGTCGCCTCGACCAGGAGGGGGTCCGATGACGCCCGACGGCGAGCGGACGGGCCGCAAGGATCGGGCGATCGTCAAGATCGTCGGTTTCCTGGCAGCGGCGATCTACCGCGACGTCGTGGTGCACTGGATGGAGGAGCCGCGACGTGATGGCCCACAGCTCACGGTGGCCAACCACTTCGGTGGGTTCGCCGATGGCATCGTGCTGCTCGACGCGCTCCCTCGCCGTCCGCGAGTGATCGCGAGCGACCGCATCTGGAAGGTGCCGGTGATCGGGTGGATCATGCGGTGGATCGGCGGCATCCCGGTGCGGCAACGGTCCGGGGGTGCACGCGTGAGCAACGCCGAGATGTTCGGCGCGTGCTTCGAGGCCCTGGGGTCGGGGCTCCAGTTGCTGATCTTCCCGGAGGGGGTGACCCGCGACGAGCCGTCGATCGCACGGGTGAAGACCGGTGCAGCGCGGATCGCGCTCGGTGCCCGCGATCACGGCGTGGACGGTGTCGTGGTCACGCCGGTCGGCATCCACTACGAGGACAAGGCCGCGCTCCGCAGCCGCGTGGTCGTCATCGTCGGACGGTCGATCGAAGTACCGGCCGGCCGTACCGATGCCGAAATCGGCCTGGACCCTGATCACGCCGAGGTGAACGAGCTCACCGACCGGATGGACACCGAGCTACGGCAGGCGGCGCCCGACTTCGAGGGATGGGAGGAGGCGCGCCGGCTGGCTCGCGCCGCCGACATCGCCGTCGGCGCGCCGACGGCGATGTCGGCGTATGCCGATGCGTCAGGGCGTGCGGTCCGTTTGGCGAATGCGCTCGCGGACCGACCGCCCGACCGGCGAGCGGAGATCGAGGAGGCGGTCGCCGCCTACGACGAGCAGCTGGATCGGGTCGGCCTGACCGACCGTGAGGTCGCCGGGACCGGCCGAGCCGGTCTGCGACGTCAGCTGCTGCTCCGTCTGCTCGTCGGGCTGGTGCTGCTGCCCTTCGCGATCGTCGGGGCGATCATCCACCTCGTCCCGTTCCTCGTGGTGAAGGCGGTGGGACTGATCCCCGTCGCACCGGCCGTTCAGGCGACGATCAAACCGCTGGCCGCGATCGGTGCGTTCGGGGCGACCTGGGTCGGGCTCGCGTGGTGGGCAGCGGGGGAGTGGGGCATCGCCGGTGCCGCTGCGGCCCTCCTGCTCGCGCCGACCTATCTGGCCGCTGCCGTGGCCGTCATCGAGGGCGCCGCCGGGATCCTCCGCACGGGTTCGCGTCGAGGCGGTCCGATCGGTGACGACGTGATCTCGTCGCGCGAGGCGGTCGTGGAGGCGGTGTGGGCCCGATGAACGACTGGTTGCTCCTCCTGATCGTCGCGGTGCCGCTGCTCGTGGGGACGCTCCTGGCGATCGGGGAGTTGGTGTTCCGTCGGTCCGACCTCCCGACCGCTCGTCGTGTCGTCTGGGTCGTCGCCCTCGTCGTCGTGCCGATGGTGTCGCTGCTCGCCTACGCGGTCGTCCGCCCGTCACGGCGGACGGTCGACGAGCGCCCGCCCGCACCCGACGACGTGCTCGAGGCTCGGGTCGCCGCGGTGGAACGGCACGTCGCCGGCCTGCTCGACGATGCCACCTACGACGCGATCATCGGCGGTCCCTGCCGATCGTCGGGTTCGGCGCCGTGACGACGGTCAGTGGCGCGCTCGGCGTCGGAGGACGGCCGCCCAGAAGATCGTGAGTCCGACGAAGAACACGAACGTGCGCAGCGCAGCCCAGACCACGAACGTGCCTCGTTCGACGCCGACGAGCAGAACGGCGAGCACCGTGACCGTCGGTCCGCGCACGACCACGCCGATCGATGCGACGCTCCACCGGTCGAGGACTTGCCTGGTGCGACCTCCACGCACGCGCCGCTCCGCGTCGGGACCCGATCGGCGCAGGGGCGAATCGCGAAGTCGGCCGCCCGACGTCACGACCGGCGTCGTCATCGCCCCGACGTATGCCGAGACGAGCGTGGGGCGGCGTCGACGTCGAACAGCAAGCCGGGTGGGATCACCCGTCCACCGATGGCCGCCGCACCGGCCGCGACGGCCGACACGTCGAGCATGGCGGCAATCGTGGCACGTGGCTGGTGTGGGTGCTCCGGCCGTCACGGCATGATCGGGAGGTGGATGCAGTCGTGAGCGGAGCCTCGAGCAGGACCCGGAGCGCCCTCGTCGTCGTCGTGGCCGTCGGTGCGATCGCGAACGTGGTCGGCAACCTGGTGCTCCCGAGCGCGTGGTACGTCCCGGCGAACCTGGCGATCGCCGCCACCGTCGTGGCAATCGCCGCATGGGGTGGGGCGACCAGGTCGGACCTCGGCCTCGACCGACACGACGCGCCGCGAGGGCTCGCCGTCGGAGCTCTCGCGGCACTTGCGGTCGGAGCGGTGATCGCGGTCGCGATCGCAGTTCCTGCGATGCGGTCGTTCTTCGAATCCGACCTCGTCGACGACGCCGGGACCGCCGAGCGCTGGTACGACGTGCTCGTGCGCGTTCCGCTCGGGACGGCGGTCTACGAGGAGCTGCTCTTCCGCTCGGCCCTGTTCGGTCTCCTGCTCCGAATCCACGGGACCCGCGCCGCCGTCGTCTGGTCGACCGCGCTCTTCGGGGTCTGGCACATCGTGCCGGCGTGGGAGACGGCGGACGCCGGCGGGTGGGCGCTCGCCGGCACCATCGTCGGGACGGTGCTCGTGACGGCGGTCGGTGGTCTGCTGTTCTCCTGGCTGCGACTGCGCTCCGACAGCGTCGTCGCCCCGATCCTCGGCCATACGGCGACCAACTCCTTCGCCTACGTCGCGGCCTGGATCGTGTGATCGGTCGGTTGCCCGACGTCACGTCGCCGAGCCAGAGAGGAACTCGACGCCCGAGCCCCGGCAGCACGTCGTTCCAGGCGAGGGCGTCGGCCGCTCCCGACGGAGCGCAGGGCGAGCAGCAGGATCGCGTACGCGATCGCCTGGGTCGCTCCCGATGCGACGAACGCCTGCTGCTACCTCCTGCCGAGGAGGCGGCGGGCCTCGAGCCGCACCGCGAGGATGCGCGCTGCCCACGCGTGCGATCAGTCGCCGTAGATGTCGCTGATCAGGTCGCCGTAGCGCTCGATGACCACGTTGCGCTTGAGCTTCAGGGTCGGGGTCAGCTCGCCGCCCTCGATCGTGAAGTCGTGTGCGAGGAGCCGGAACTCGCGGATGCTCTCGGCGCGGCTGACCCGAGCGTTCGCATCGTCGATCGCCTGCTGGACCTCGGCTTGCAGCGCGTCGTGGTTGTCCTCGAGCAGCTTGCCCACGAGCTCACCGGAGTCGGAGGCCGACGCGTCGGCGTCGGCCCATCGGATGAGCTCCTCCTCGTCGAGGGTCACGATCGCGGCGACGAACGGCTTCTGGTCGCCGACGACGATCACCTGGCTCACGAGCGCGTGGGCTCGGATGACGTCCTCGAGCACCGCAGGGGCCACGTTCTTGCCCGCAGCGGTCACGATGATGTCCTTCTTGCGGCCGGTGATCTTCACGAACCCGTCGGCGTCGATCTCGCCGATATCGCCGGACGCGAACCAGTCGCCCTCGACGAACGTCGCGTCGGTCGCCTCCTGGTTGTCCCAGTAACCACGGAAGACCATCCCGCCCTGCAACAGGATCTCGCCGTCGTCGGCGATGCGGGCCGCGGCGCCCGGGATGGGCCGCCCGACGGTACCGATGCGGAAGTCGTCGGGCGTGTTGACGGTCGCCGCTGCGGTGGTCTCGGTGAGGCCGTACCCCTCGAGCACGAGCACGCCTGCGCCGTGGAAGAAGTGCCCGAGCCGCTCGCCGAGTGGTGCACCGCCCGAGAGCGCGAACTTCAGGTTGCCGCCGAACGCGTCCCGGAGCTTGCCGTAGACGAGCAAGTCGTAGAGTCGATGCTCGAGGCCCGTCAGCAGCGACACTCCGCCCGCCGTGTCCTCACGCGACCACTTCTCGGCGACGGTCACGGCGCGATCGAAGAGCTTGCGCTTCACCCCGGTGGCGTTGCCCTGCGCGGTGTTGAAGACCTTCTCGAACACACGCGGCACCGAGAACACGAACTCGGGCTTGACCAGCGCCAGCTCCGGGAGGAGCTGGGCGATACCGGACGAGAACGCGATCTTCACGCCACGGGTCACGCAGGCGACCTGGACGACGCGGGCGAGGATGTGCGCCAGCGGGAGGAACATCAGCGTCGACCCGCCGGGCGTCAGGAGATCGCCGGCCTTGGCGATGACCTGGCGGACCTCCCAGATCAGGTTGCCGTGCGTGAGCACGCACCCCTTCGGCCGACCGGTCGTGCCGGACGTGTAGACCAGCGTGGCGACGTCGTCGTGCCGGATGCCGGCGATCCGTTCGTCGACCCGGGCCTGATCGCCGGGTTCGGCCGATGCCTGAAGCTGCTCGAACCCGTCGCCGGGCCGATCGCCGTCGAGCGTCAACACGTGACGGCACTCGGGCAGGCGCTCGGCGACCTGCTCGACCCGGCTGCGCAGCTCGCCGTCGCCGCAGATCACTCCGACCGCACGGCTGTTGCCGATGATCCACTCGACCTGGTCGGCCGACGACGTCTCGTAGATCGTGACGGTCGTCGCTCCGGCAGCCCAGATCGCGTAGTCGAGGTACGTGAACTCGATCCGGGTGGGCATGAACACGCAGACGCGATCGCCGCGCTCGATGCCCAGCGCGATCAGCGCCGCGGCCAGGTCACGGACGGTCGAGACGAAGTCCGCTGTCGACACGTCGACGAAGGCATCACCCTGTCGCTCGGCCAAGGCCGGTCGCCCCGGATTGGCCTCGGCGTTCTGCAACAACGCAGCCACGACGTTGTCGTCGGCGGCCACGTCGACGGCGCCAGGTGCTCGATACTCCCGCAGGTTGGTCATGGGTGCAGCATACGATGTCGGGACGCGCCGGTCGTCGGCTACGGCTCGATGGGCCCGGTGGCCGAGCCCGACTCGCGACGGGACGCGACGCGCCAGCGTGCGATCACGGCGAACCCGACCGGGATCGGGACCAGCCACGTCAGCAAACGGTAGAGCAGGGTGCCGGCCGCGATGTCGTTGACCGAGGCATCACCGATCGAGGTCAGCATTGCGACGAGCGCCACCTCGGTGACACCGGCACTGCCCGGCGTGATCGGCACGACGGTCAGTCCGGCGACGAGCGCGTACACGACGAACACTTCGTCGGTGCCGATCTCGGCTTCGGTCACGCCGACGAAGCGGAGGCTCATGACGAGCAGCGACCACTTGGCGACGACGGTCAGGGCGGTGGCGAGCGTCGTGGTCACCCACTTGTCGTTCAGGTAGGCGATCGCTCGCGCGCGCTGCTCGACCAGGATCGGGCCGAGCGACCGTTCGGGTTCCGCCCGCCTCAGGACGCGGGCCGCGCCTCGCCAGACCGGGTCGAGGAGTGCGCCCGCGCGCGCGGTCCGTCGGTCGCTGCCGAGCACCACGGCGATCACCACCAACGCCGCTGCGAGGACGAGCGTCGTCGCCGCGATGATCGTCCCGACGCCGTCGATCGTCGCAGCGCCCAGCACGATCGAGACCCCGGCCAGCGCCGGGAGCACGAGTTGTGAGCCGATCGAGAAGATGCCGCTCATCGCGACGGCGGTGCCGGCATCGATCGGCTCGACCC
>CBFCWS010000132.1:0-8070 GCA_965601765.1 uncultured Ilumatobacter sp.
TGGACCTCCTGGTCGAGCACCACCTCCTCCTCGACGCGGTTGTGGACCTGGATGGCGAAGTCGATGCCGAGACCGATCAGGATCGGCAGGCCCGAGATCGTGACGAGCGACAGGTCGATCCCGATCCACCCGAGCAGCGAGAAGGTCCACACCACGCCGACCAGCACGGCGAGCAGCGGCAGCAACCGCCACCGCACCCGGAACATGAGCGCCAGCACGACCGCCATCACGACCAGCGCGATCGCCCCGAGGGTCAGGAACCCGCCCTGGAGGTAGTCGTTGATCTCCTTCAGGTAGACGGGCGAGCCGGTGACCGTCAGCTCGAAGCCGTCGAGCTCGACGTCGGCGAGGATGGCGAGGATCTCCTCGGTGGCAGCGCTCTGCGAGTCGAGATCGATGTTGCCCTCGAGCACGACGCCGCCGACGGCCACCTCGCCGATCACCAGCTCGCCGTCGGGGCCCTCCTGGTCCGGGAAGGTGCTCGCCAGCGACTTGCGGATCAGCGCGTTGTCCTCGTCTTCGACTATGGAGTTGTCGAACACGAGCAGGTCGTTCCAGGCGGGGTTGCCGAGGACCTGGTCCTCCGCGGGGACTGCGCCCAGCCGCTCGAGGCTCACGGTCGTGTCGGCGTTGCGCACGTCGGCGCCGGCCTCGTCCCGACCTGGCGCCGTCAGCAGCGCTGACTGCCCCGGCCCCTTCAGCAGCTCGTCGGAGAACAACAGCGAGGTATAGGGCGTGATCACCGATCGGACGTCGTCGACGGTGCGGAGGTCCTCTTCGAGCTCGCGCAGCGTGTCGACGTTGCCGGGGTCGACGAGGGCGGTGACGTCGACGTCGTCGTCGGTCGCGGTGAACAGCAGGATGACGGTCTCGCCGCCGAAGTTGTCCTGGAACACGACGTTGTCGAGCGCGATGCGGGAGTCGGGGTTGAGGTAGCTGTCCTCGCCGGTCGCGAACTCGGATCGCGTGAGTCCGATCCCGAGCAGGACGGTGATCGCGACGAGGACGACGACGACCACCTTCCAGTGCTTGCCGAGAGCGACCCCGGTCCCCCTCCAGAAACGTTCCATCCGGGCGACACTAGCCATCGGTCCCGGCACGGATCGCCATCCGAGGACCCTCCGGGCGATCCGGGCCGGCTCCGGCACCGCCTATCGTTCGCCCATGAGCTGGGACCAACTCGCACAGGGTGTCGCGCTGCCGTTCCCCGACGATCTCGACATCCCCGAGCTCCACCCGTTCGACCTCGAGGTCGCCGCACCGCCGGCGGTCGACGACGTCGAGACGGCGGCGTACGACGCCGCGCGTCGTGCGCTCGGCGGCGTCGCCGCCGGCTCGACGGTCGCCGTCGGCGCCGGCTCGCGCGGGCTGACCGGGCGGGTCGAGCTCGTCCGCGGCACGGTGCGGGCGCTGCGGGACATCGGAGCCGCGCCGTTCGTGGTCCCCGCGATGGGGTCGCACGGCGGCGCGACCGCCGAGGGCCAGGTCGACCTGCTGGCCTCGCTCGGCGTGACCGAGGAGTCCGTCGGAGCCGAGATCCGGGCGACGATGGACACCGTCGTCGTGGCCCGCACGACCTCGGGCACGCCCGTCCACCTCGACGGCAACGCCGCGGCCGCCGACGGGTTCGTCCCGGTCAACCGGATCAAACCCCACACCTGCTTCACCGGGCCCGTCGAGTCCGGCGTGACCAAGATGGCCGTCGTGGGCTTCGGGAAGCAGCCCGGCGCCTCGATGATCCACTCGTGCGGTCCGATCGAGATGCGCGACCGGCTGCTCGACGGCCTCGACGCGCTGCGGGAGACCGGCCGATTGCTCGGCGGGGTCGCATCGGTCGAGTCGGCCCGGGGCGACGTCGTGGAGGTCGAGGGCCTGACCGCCACCGAGGTCGCCGGGGCCAAGGAGCGCGAGCTGACCGAGCGGGCCCGGGCGCTCCTGCCCACGCTGCCCTTCGACGAGATCGACGTGCTCGTGATCGAACGCGGCGGCAAGGACATCTCGGGTACGACGATGGACCCGAACGTCACCGGTCGGTTCTGGGTGCCGGGCCTGGCCGACCCGGAGCGTCCACGGGTCGGGGCGATCGTCCTGCTCGACCTCACCGAGGTGAGCGGCGGGAACGCCCTCGGCATCGGGTTCGCCGACTTCGTGCCGGCATCGCTCGCCAACCGGCTCGACTTCCACAAGACCTACGTGAACTGCTTCACCGCCGGCCCCGCCGGCATGCGCCGCAGCCGCCTGCCGATGGTGCTCCCCGACGAGGAGTCGTGCATCAAGGCCGCCCTGATGATGTGCGGCCGGGGCCCCGACCGACCCGAGCGGGTGGTGCGGATCCCCTCCACGCTGCACCTCACGAGCTGCCGGGTCAGCGATGCGCTGCGGAACGAGGCGTGAGCCGGGGCGGCGCGTCGGTCAGTCGTCGAACCCCAGGTCGGAGGCGGTGAGCAGCGGGCGGTAGGCGATGCCGGCGTCGGTGCACAGCCGGGCACACGTCCGTCCGCGGTCGACGACGACCGTGGCCAGCACGGGTTCGGCGCCGAACGCCCGGACGACCTCGACGGCCTCCATCAGCGAGGTCCCGCGCGTGGTCGTGTCCTCGGTGATCACGACCCGGTCGCCCGGCTCGAGCGCTCCGGCCAGCCGTCCGGTCACCCCGTGGCCCTTCGCCTCCTTGCGGACGCTGAAGCTGCGGAGGGCGACGCCGCGTGTCGCCGCCACGGCGGCGACGCCGAACGCGACCGGATCGGCCCCCATCGTCAACCCGCCGATCGACGTCGGTGGCTCGTCGAGCTCGCCGATCAACCGCAGCATCGCATCGGCGACGAGCACGATCCCGTCGGGGCGGCACACCGTCTGCTTGGTGTCGCAGAACCATGTCGAACGGACCCCAGACTTGAGCACGAAGTCGCCCCGCTTGACCGAGTGCGCGAGGACGTGGGTCCGGACGGCATCGAGGTCGGCGGGCAGGTCGGGGAGAGCCGCATCGAGCACGCAGCCGACGCTACCGGTCGGCGCGCGGCTCGCGCAGGAGCACCTCCTGGGCGATCGTGGCGACGTGCGTCCCGGTCTCGTCGAACACGTGACCGAGTGCGAGACCCCTGCTGCCGGTGAAGTGATGGCACGAGAAGTCGTGGAGGTGCCACCGGTCGGCGCGCAGCGGACGGTGGAACCAGACCGTGTGGTCGAGGCTGATGCCGGGGAGGTGGACCTCCGGATCGACGGCTCCTCGCGTGCGGTGCGCGGCGCGCACCGTGTCGGTGGCGAGGTCGTCCGAGACGTACGCCAGCCAGCAGTGGTGCAGGAGGAGGTCGTCGCCGGCCGCCGGGAGATCCTCGTCGACGACCCTGATCCAGGCCGCGACCCGGCCCATCGCCAACTGCTCCTCGACCGACTCGAAACCCGGGTCGATGGTGGCGAAACGCCGATCGAAGCGCTCGCTGAACGAGGAGTTCTCGACCGCATCGGGCGCCGAAACCTCCGGGAAGGGCAACGTCTGGATCGAGGTCGACTCCTCCACACGATGGAACGAACACTCTGCGTTCAGGATGGCCCCGATTGCCTGCCGGGCGACGACTCGTCGTGTCGAGAAACTCCGGCCGTTCCGGATTCGATCGACCTCATACCTGATGGGTTCGTCCGGGTCACCTTTCCGGATGAAGTAGGCCCGGATCGAATGGGTGACCGCACCGTCGTCGATGGACCTCGCCGCCGCACGCAGGGACTGAGCGACCACCTGACCGCCGTAGAGACCACCCCACGGGTAGCGCGGCCCCGTTCCGACGAACGTATCGGGCCCGTGGGATTCCAGTTCGAACACGAACGAGGAGGGTACGACTCCGACCACGATTTCCGCAATGGTCGGCCGTAGGATGCGCCCATGCCAGCACATCGCGGACCGAAAGTGGTCACCGACGAACACAAAGAAGCGATGCGGCAGGGCCGACAGGAGAGCCGGATCGTTGCCGACTATCTGGAGGCGCTGCGCAGCACCAAACCGAAGCGGGGTCGCAAGCGCACCGCCGAGTCCATCGGCACCCGGCTCGCAGCGATCGACGACGAGCTGACCACCGCGAACGCGATCACCGAGCTCAAGCTCGTCCAGGAGCGCCGCGACCTGCAGGCCGAGCTCGACGCGATGGAGGACGACGTCGACATCAGCGCGATGGAGGAGGCGTTCGTCGAGGTCGCCAAGGCCTACGGCGAGCGCAAGGGCATCTCGTACAGCTCGTGGCGAGAGGTCGGCGTCCCCGCCGCCGTCCTCAAGCGAGCCGGCATCACCCGGGGCACCTGAGCATCACGCGATCGAGTCGAGCTCGGCGAACACGACGTCGAGGTACCGGAGCGAGCGCCCGAGGTCGAACGCGACGTCGAGCTGCTCGGACGTGACACCCGCGGCGGCCACGTCGGCGTCGTCCTCGAGGAGCGCTCGGAACGGGCGTCGCTCGTCCCACGACCGCAGCGCGCAGCGCTGCACGACGCGATAGGCGTCGTCGCGGCTCAGTCCGGCGGCGACGAGTGCGAGCAGCACCGGCTGGCTGAACACCAGCCCGTGGCTCGACCACAGGTTCTCGCGCATCCGGTCGGCGTCGACCTCCAGCCGCTGCAGCAGGCCGGTGAGCCGGCGGAGCACGTAGTGGGCGAGATGACTCGAGTCGGGCAGGACGATGCGCTCGACCGACGAGTGCGAGATGTCGCGCTCGTGCCACAGCGCGACGTCCTGGAAGCCGGCGAGCGCGTTGCCCCGCAGCACGCGCGCCAGCCCGGTGATGGTCTCGGCCGAGATCGGGTTGCGCTTGTGCGGCATCGCCGACGAGCCCTTCTGGCCCGGCCGGAAGCCCTCGCGGACCTCGGCGACCTCGGTCCGCTGGAGGAGGCGCAGCTCGACGGCGATCATCTCGCAGGTCGCGCCGGTCGAGGCGCACGCCGTCAGGAACTCCGCGTGGCGGTCGCGTGCGATCACCTGGGTGGCGGCGACGGGGCGCAGGCCGAGCGCCGCCCCGACGTGGGCCTCGACCGACGGGGGGATGTTCGAGTACGTGCCGACCGCACCACTGAGCTTCATGACGGCGACCGATTCACGCGCCGCGCGCAGCCGCGTGCGGTCACGGTCGAGCTGCAGCGCCCACAGCGCGACCTTGGCACCGAACGTGGTCGGCTCGGCGTGGATGCCGTGGGTGCGGCCGATCATGACGGTGTCACGGTGCTCGCGAGCCATCGATCCGACGGCGCCGATCAGCTCGTCGATCGCGGCGAGGAGCACGTCCGCGGCATCGCGCAGCTGCCAGCACAGCACGGTGTCACCGACGTCCGAGGACGTGAGGCCGTGGTGGATCCACTTGGCGGCGTCGCCGCCGATCGCCGCCTGCGTGACGTCGACGAACGCCGCCATGTCGTGATGCGTGGTCGCCTCCCGGGCTTCGATCGCGGCGACGAACGGCTCGTCGACGACCGGCGCCGCCGAACGGCAGTGCGCGGCGTCGTCGACGGGCACCACCCCGGCGACGGCATGGGCCTCGGTGGCGAGCAGCTCGACCTCGAGCGACCGACCCCACTTCGCGACCGGCGACCAGATCGCCGACATCTCCTCGGTCGAGTACCGGTCGATCACCGGTCGCTCCACAGCAGGTAGTCGGCCCGCTCGGCGCCGACCCCGACGACGCGGATCGGGACGCCGACCTCCGACTCGACGAGCGACAGGAAGGCCTCGGCCTGCGCGGGGAGCGCACCGCGCTCGCGGACCGCGGAGAGGTCGGTCTGCCACCCGGGGAGCTCGGCGTAGACCGGCTCGACCGCCGCGAGCAGGTCCGATCGATCGGGATAGCTCTCGACGTCGACGCCGTCGGACCGGTAGCCGGTGCAGACCCGGACGGTCTCGAAGGTGTCGAGGACGTCGAGCTTGGTGAGCGCGAGCTCGGTCAGGCTGTTGAGCCGCACCGCGTGGCGCAGCATCACGCAGTCGAGCCATCCCGCCCGTCGCCGACGACCGGTCACGGTCCCGAACTCCCGGCCGATGTCGATCAGCCGGTCGCCGTCGGCGTCGACGAGCTCGGTCGGGAACGGCCCGGCGCCGACGCGCGTCGTGTACGCCTTGGAGATCCCGACGATCCGGTCGAGGTCGCGCGGCCCCAGGCCCGTCCCCGCGCAGGCGCCACCGGCGGTCGGGTTGGACGACGTGACGTACGGGTACGTGCCGTGGTCGAGATCGAGGAAGGTCGCCTGTGCACCCTCGAGCAGCACCTGCTCGCCGCGAGCCGTCGCGTCGTGCAGGAGCGAGATCGTGTCGTGCACGTACGGCTGCAGCCGCTCGCCGAGCGCTCGGAACTCGCCGACGATCGCGCCGACGTCGAGCACGGTGCCGCCGGCGTTGGCGATCAGCTCGTTCTCGGCCTCGGCGCGCACGCGCACCGTATCGGCGAATCGGTCGAGGTCGAGCACCTCGCCGGCGCGCACGCCGACCCGACGCGCCTTGTCGGCATAGGCGGGGCCGATCCCCTTCAGGGTCGTACCGATCTTGTCGTCGCCTCGCATCCGCTCAGCGATGGCGTCGTGCGCCTGATGCCACGGGAAGATCAGGTGGGCGCGGCTGGAGATCTGCAGGCGATCGCAACGGATGCCGCGCGACTCGAGCATGTCGATCTCGGCGAACAGGGTCGGCAGATCGACGACCACGCCGTTGCCGATCACCGGGACGACGTGGTCGTAGAGCACGCCGCTCGGGATCAGCTGGAGCGCATAGCGCTGGTCGTCGACGACCACGGTGTGCCCGGCGTTGTGCCCACCCTGGTACCGGGCGACGTAGGTGTGCTCTTTGGCCAGCAGGTCGATGACCTTGGCCTTGCCCTCGTCACCCCACTGGGCGCCGACGACGACGGTGACGGGCATGGCACGCTCCTCCCTCGACACGGAACGTGCGCCGACGTTACCCGTCGATCCGGTGTCAGACACCAAATCGCCGGGATCGAGGGGCGGGTAGCGTGACCGGGTGGACGTGATGCGGCACATCGTGTGGCACGACATGGAGGTCGGCGAGCGACGCAGGTTCCTCGAGCGCGGCCTCGATGCGATCTTCGACCCCTCGCTGCGATCCTCGATCGGTGCGCTGATCGACGACGTCGCGACGCGCGGCGACGATGCGGTGTGCGATGCGCTGGCGCGCTTCGACGGCATCGAGATCGAGCCGAGCCGACTTCGGGTCGGTGACGACGAGCTGGCGGCGGCATCCGTGTCGCGCGAGGTCGACACCGCGATCGACGATGCGATCGCCCACCTTCGGGCGTTCAACGAACGCCAGCTCGAGCGCTGCGCCGACTGGTCGTTCGAGTCCGAACCCGGCCTCGTCGTCGGCGAGCAGCTCCGGCCGATCTCGTCGGCCGGTCTCTTCACGCCCTCCGGCAAGGCGAGCTACCCGAGCGTGGCGTACCAGCTCGCCGTCCCGGCCGTCGTCGCCGGGGTCCCCGAGCTCACCCTCGTCGTGCCGCCCGTCCCCGGTGGCGACGGCGAGGTCGACCCCGCCGTGCTCGTCGTGTGCCGCAAGCTCGGTCTCGACCGGGTGGTCAGGGTCAACGGGCCGGCGGGCATCGCCGCGCTCGGCTTCGGGACGGCCTCGATCCCCCGCGTCCGCATGGTCGTCGGGCCGGGATCACCGGCCGTCACGATCGCGCAGGTCGAGATGCAGCGGCACGGCCTCGCCACGATGATGCTGCTCGGCCCCACCGAGAGCCTCGTCCTCGCCGACGACACCGCCGATCCCGTCCGCCTCGCCGCCGACCTGCTCATCGAGGCCGAGCACGGGACCGACTCCACCGTGGCGCTCGTCACCGCGTCGGCCGACCTGGCCGAAGCGACCGACGCCGAGCTCGCCCGTCAGCTCGCCGACCTCCCCGACGTCAGGGCGCGAGCCGCCCGGGCCGCGCTCGGCCTGAACGGCGGCTGCGTGCTGGTCGACTCGCTCGACGACGCGATCGACGTCGCCAACCTGTTCGGTGCCGAGCACCTCCAGATCGCCGTGGCCGACGAGCACATCGACGACGTCGTCGCCGCCATCGACCACGCCGGCGAGATCCTCGTCGG
>CBFCWS010000133.1:0-8001 GCA_965601765.1 uncultured Ilumatobacter sp.
TCTACGCGCTGCCGCAGTCGCCGCAGCTGTTCAAGCAGCTGCTGATGGTCGGCGGTGTCGACCGCTACTACCAGATCGCCCGCTGCCTGCGCGACGAGGACCTGCGCGCCGACCGCCAGTACGAGTTCATGCAGCTCGACCTCGAGATGAGCTTCGTCGACCAGGACGACGTGCTCGACGCCGTGAGCGAGGCGGTCCTCGACGCCACCGAGGCGGTGACGGGGGAGCGGCCGGGACCGATCCGGCGGATGCCCTGGTCGGAGGCGATGAACCGGTTCGGCGTCGACAAGCCCGACCTCCGCTTCGGCATGGAGCTGGTCGAGCTCACCGACGTGTTCGCCGGGACGGAGTTCAAGGCATTCGCGTCGGCCGGCTCGATCAAGGGCATCAAGATCGACGGCGCCGCCGACGAGTTCGGCCGCAACCAGCTCGACAAGCTGACCGACCGGGCGAAGGGTCTCGGTGCGAAGGGCCTCGTCTGGCTCAAGACGACCGACACCGGCTTCGACTCGCCGGTCGCGAAGTTCCTGAGCGACGGCGAGGTCGCCGGGATCACCGCGGCGATGGAGGCCGAGACCGGCGATCTGGTGCTGATCGTCGCCGACGAGTGGATGACCACGTGCGAGGTGCTCGGCACGCTGCGCAACGACCTGGGGCGCCCGCCGGTGCACCAGGGTCCGCACGAGTACGTCTGGATCGTCGAGTTCCCCCTGTTCGTCGGGGTCGACCGGGAGACCGGCCGGCCCAAGCCGGGCCATCACCCGTTCACGATGCCGCACCCCGACGACGTCGACAAGATCGAGTCCGATCCGCTCGCCGTGCGGTCGATCGCCTACGACCTCGTGCTCAACGGTTGGGAGCTCGGATCGGGCAGCATCCGGATCCACGAGCCCGAGCTGCAGCAGCGCGTGTTCAGCGCGCTCGGGATCACCGAGGAGGAGGCCGACCGCAAGTTCGGGTTCTTCCTCAACCCGTTCGACTACGGCGCGCCGCCGCACGGCGGGTTCGCCGTCGGCCTCGACCGCATGATCGCGATCCTCGCCGGCGAGGAGAACATCCGCGAGGTGATCGCCTACCCGAAGACCCAGTCCGGCCAGGACCCGCTCACGAACTCCCCGATCGAGGGCGACCCCAAGATCCTCGCCGAGCTCGGCCTCAAGACCCTTCCGCGCGTCGACTGACGCCGCGTCGGTCGAGGGCGTTGCGGGTGACCTGGGCGACGGCCCTGTCCGATCGCAGGCCGAAGACCCAGTCGGTGGTGCCGATCGTGACGACCTCACCCGCACGTCGCCCGAACGGGTAGGCGACCACGATCACGGCATTGCCGTGGCGGATGCGTCGGATCGAGTCGTCGTCGACGCGGCCGAGGAGCCGCTCGGCGACGAAGTCGAGGTCGCCCTGGTCGGACAGCGCCGAGATCGACGACGGGTACTCGCCGACGCGCAGGTTCGACGACGGGCAGAAGGCGACGATCTCGAGGTCGTCGGGCGTGCCGTCGCTGCCCGCGCGGACCGGGAGCTGGTACTCGTCGAACTGGATCCGGCAGCCGAGCGTCTCGTACCCGACGACGCCGTCCCGGCCGCCGAGCACGTCGCCGTAGCGGAGCCCGGTCCGGTCGAGCACCCAGTGGTCGTCGCGGTAGACGACGAACCCGCCGACGCCGCGGGGCGTCGCCTGCCCGAAGCGGTGGTACAGACCCCATGCCGAACCGGCGCCGAGCAGCGCGGTCTCGGGCCGGCCCACGACCGGGTCGGCCCACATGCCGGTCATGGTCGAGCGGTCGCCCGTCGCCATCACCGGGTCGGTCTCGTGCGCGGCGTACTTGTGGCACACCATCGTGGCGCGGTCGTCGCCGTCGACCGCGTCGAGGCGGACCTGCCAGAACATCGTGTTGCCCGAGCACGACACGAAGCGCCCACCTGCGGCGACGTGCCGTTCCACTGCGTCTCGCTGGGGTGCCGACCAGTACTCGTCGTGACCGATCGACACGACGAGCCCGTACCCGTCGAGTGCGTCGGGCTCGGCATCGAGGTCCGACGACACGGCGTAGTCGAACACCCGGCCCTCGCCCTCGGCCCACTCGACGAACCGGCGCTCGAACGTGAACCAACCCGACGAGCCGATCGCGGGCGGGTAGCCGCGAGCCGACCGGTACGCCTGGTAGATGTTCCCGTCGGGGTCGGGATCCTCGCCCCAGCGAGGCGGCCACGACTTCCGGTCGTCGCGCTCCGCCTCGGGCCGGGACAGCATCCCCCGTGCGAACGGTCGACGGAACGACACCTGCGTGCCGCCGGTGTACAGCGAGCGGCCACCCCAGTTGTTGTAGGCGTTCCAGGTGTTGGTGGCCAGGACGAGCAACGGCGCTCCGGTCGGCGCCGCCGGGCGGACGACGAACCCGGCGTGGGCGACGGCCCGCCCGGCCGGCGCGTCGTGCGCGTGCAGGGTCACCAGGTGGAAGCCCGAGCGCCACGCGGTGTCGACGGGTACGCGCACGCCGACCGCCCATGCGCATCCGCGCGCGTCGGCATCCTCCGGCACCGGCAGATCCCGACCGCCGATCGGCGACGGTGATCGCCACACGATCGACCGCTCGGCGCCCCAGCGCTCGATCGTGACGTCGTAGGCCGGCGCCGTGGTCGACACGTGGATGTCGACGACGTCACCCGGCCGGTAGCTGAGCCGGGAGCAGTACGCCTCGATCACGTCGTGGAAGGTCGCGTCGTCGACCATGTCACGACGCTACGTCACCGTCCGCCTTGCGGCGGTGAGCGCGACGTCGCATGCTGGCGTCGGATCCGACGAGGAGGTAGGGGACATGGACGTGCGACGACTGGGATACATCGGGATCGGGGTCGCCGATCCCGATGCCTGGCGGGGCTACGCGGAGCTGCTCGGCACGATGGTCGTCGACGGTCCCGGTGACGGGTTCGTGATCCGGATCGACGAACGTCCGTGCCGGGTGATCGTCGACCGGTCCGACGACGGCGAGGGTCTGGCCTTCGCCGGCTGGGAGCTCGCCGACGCCGCTGCGGTCGAGATCGCCGCCACCGAGCTCGGGCGAGCCGGGCAGCCGGTCCGCCGGGCGACAGAGACCGAGTGCGCCGCACGGCGCGTCGGCGGCTACGTCGAGACCACCGACCCCGGCGGGTTCGTCCTCGAGCTGTTCCACGGACCGATCCTCGACCACGAACCGTTCGTGTCCGCGACCGGCGTGAGCGGCTTCGTCACCGGCGCACAGGGCATGGGGCACATCGTGCTCGGCACCCCGGCCAGCGAGGAGTCGGTGCGCTTCTACACCGAGGTGCTCGGCTTCCGGGTCAGCGATGTCTGGCGCCCCGGCGGGAACGAGGTGGTGTTCCTGCGGTGCAACCCCCGCCACCACAGCCTCGCCCTGGTCCCGGCCGCCGACCGGGCGTTCTACCACTTCATGCTCGAGGCGGGTTCCCTCGACGACGTCGGCGCCGCCCTCGACCGGCACATCGACACGGGCACGCCGATCTCGATGGGTCTCGGCAAGCACACCAACGACCGGATGGTGTCGTTCTACAGCCGCTCGCCGTCGGGGTTCGAGGTCGAGTTCGGCACCGGTGGTCTGCTCGTCGACGAGGCGACCTGGACGGTCACCGAGATCACCAAGCCGAGTTTCTGGGGACACCGATCGCCACGGTGAGCAGCGCTCGCTCCGCGACGCCGCAGTCCGCCCGTCAGGCCGTCCCGGCGACCATCTCCACGCTGAGCTCCCAGAGTCGTGCCGCCGCCACCGGATCGACGGCGTGCGGTGCGACGTGCACGAAGGGCGGTGACGAGTCGGTGGCGAGCGCGGCGACGTCGCAGTCCTCGCAGTAGAGGCCGTGCCGATCGGCCAGCATCGGGGAGGTCGCCGCCCAAAGAGTGGTGGAGCACCCCTGCGAGGGCGACTTGAACCTCGTCCGGGCGATCTCGCTCGGGCTGCCGTCGGGGTCGCGCCAGCCGAGCTGCACCTGCTCGTCGAGGTCGAGGTCGCGCTGGAGGGGCGTGAGGATGCCGCCGGGGTGGACCGAGAACGCCCGCCCGCCGAACCCGGCCATC
This sequence comes from uncultured Ilumatobacter sp., assembly GCA_965601765.1. Taxonomy (GTDB): domain Bacteria; phylum Actinomycetota; class Acidimicrobiia; order Acidimicrobiales; family Ilumatobacteraceae; genus Ilumatobacter. Next base: position 4,069 of record CBFCWS010000133.1, read on the forward strand.
CGGTTCGACAGCTCCAGGGCGAACAGGGCGTTGGCCGACTTCGCCTGGGCGTACGCCGCCCACTTGTCGTAGGGCCGGTCGCGGAAGTGGATGTCGTCCCATCCGATGCCACCGCGTCGGTGGGCGATCGACGACAGCACGACGACCCTGGGGGCGTCGGCCGCCGCGAGCAACGGCATCAGGGCGGCCGTCAGGACGAAGTGGCCGAGGTGGTTGACCGCGAACTGGTACTCCCACCCGGGACCGACACGGCGTTCGGGGGTCGCCATCACCCCGGCGTTGTCGACGAGCAGATCGAGCGACGCCCGACGGTCGGCGACGGCGTCGGCCAAGGCCGCCACGCCGGCGAGGTCGGCCAGGTCCATCTCGATCGAGGTGACGTCGCCGGGCACGTCGGCGAGGTTCTCCCGCGCCTTGTCGGGCGAGCGGCTGGGCACGATCACGCTCGCGCCCCGTGCCGCGAGCGCCCTGGTGGTCTCGAGGCCGATACCGGAGTAGCCGCCGGTGACGACCGCGGTGGCACCGTCCAGGTCGACGTCGGCGAGCACGTCGGCGGGCTCGCTGGTGGGCCCGAAGCCGGATCCGAGCGGCGTCTGCCGGGTCGTCATGAGCGGGTGCCTCCTGTCCGCAACGGTCCCAACGGGACGCAACCTACGGCACCTTCGGGGAGCGACGCAGGTCGAGCGCGCCCCCTCGGTTCGACGTCCGGTGCGTGCGACGGTGTTGAGTGGGACGATGACCGAGTCGTCGGCGCCGCCGGACCATCCGCCAGAGCACGCATCCGATCGCCCGCCCGATCCCGGACACCTCCCCGGATCGCTCCCCGTGCGCGCCCTCGGCCGGACCGGGCCGTTCGTGTCGACGCTGGCACTCGGCACGATGACCTTCGGCGTCGAGACACCGCAGGACGTCGCCTTCGCGCAGCTCGATCGCTTCGCCGGGAGCGGAGGCACGCTGGTCGACACCGCCGACGTGTACGGCGCCGGGGCGTCCGAGCGGATCGTCGGGGCATGGCTGCGCTCGCGCCGCCACGACGGCATCGTGATCGCCACGAAGGGGCGCTTCGCGCCGCCCGCCGGGTCGGCGGGCGCATCCCGTCGTGCGCTCGTGCGCAGCGTCGACGCCAGCCTCGACCGACTCGGGGTCGAGGCGATCGACGTCTACTTCGTGCACGGCTGGGATCAGCACACGCCGGTCGGCGAGACCCTCGACACGCTGTCGACGCTCGTTCGCGCCGGCAAGATCCACGCCCTCGGGTGGTCGAACGTGACCGGGTGGCAGCTCGGCGAGATCGTGACCGAGTCCCGACACGGCGGTCTCGTCGCACCGTGCGTCGTGCAACCTCAGTACAACCTCCTCGACCGCGGCATCGAGCTCGAGGTCCTGCCGTGCTGCCTCGACCACGACGTGTCACTGACACCGTGGTCGCCGCTCGGCGGCGGCTGGTTGACGGGCAAGTACGCACGGGACGAGCGACCGACCGGTGCCACCCGCCTCGGGGACGATCCGGAGCGCGGTGTCGAGGCCTACGACCGACGCAACAACGAGCGGACCTGGAGGATCCTCGACGTCCTCGGCGACGTCGCACGCGACGTCGGTCGCCCGATGGGACAGGTCGCGATCGCCTGGCTGACCCACCGCCCGGCGGTGTCGTCGGTGCTGCTCGGCGCGCGCACCGTCGAGCAGCTCGACGACAACCTGCGGGCGGCGACGGTCGGCCTGGACGACGAGGCGATCGACCGCCTCACGGCCGTGTCGGCGCCGGGGGTGCCACCGTATCCCTACGGCATGATCGAGGACTTCTGCGACGTCCCGCACTGGTCGACGCTCGGCACGCACCGCTGAACGCCTGGCCGCGACCGTCGTCGCGGTGTGGGCCGCGCTTGTCACGGGATCGTCACGAATCGCCCGTACAGTGGCATCATGTTGGCCGGTGTCCTCGACTTCGGGATCGATCTCGACGTGTGGCCGTGGGTGTGGATCGGCATCGCGCTGCTGTTCGCACTCATCGAGCTCGTGCTCATCCCGGGCACGTTCATCGTCCTGCCGTGGGCTGGGTCGGCGTTCATCACGGCGATCCTCGCCTTCTACGACGTCAGCATCGAGATCCAATGGGCGATCTTCGTGTTCGGCGGCGCGGCGATGTTCGTCGTCCTCTACCTCTGGGCCAAGCGCTTCGTCGACGACCATCCGATGGAACCGGGCGTCGGCGCCGAACGGCTGATCGGGCTGTCCGCGCTCGTGACCTCTCCGATCAGCCCCGACGACACGAACCGCGCAGGGCGGATCAAGGTCGAAGGAGAGATCTGGGGCGCCCTGCCCGACGGTCACTACCGGATCGCCGAAGGGACGCGCGTGCGGATCACGGCGATGCACGGCACCCGCGTCGTCGTGACCCCCGCGGCACCAGAATCGAAAACCGACATCCCCGCACCAGGGGGGAAGGAGTCCTGATGTCCGTCGTCGTCATCCTGCTCATCGTCGTCGTCGTCGTCCTGATCGGCGTGCTCGTCGCGGCGGTCAAGATCGTCCGGCCCTACCAGCGCGGCCTCGTCGAGCGGCTCGGCAAGTACAAGGACACGCGCACGCCCGGACTCCAGCTGATCGCGCCGTTCATCGAGACGATGCAGCTCATCGACATGCGCGAGCAGGTCGTCGACGTCCCGCCCCAGGAGGTGATCACGGCCGACAACGTGGTGGTCAGCGTCGATGCCGTCGTGTACTACGAGGCGACCGACCCGCAACGCCTCGTCTACAACGTCGCCGACTTCTTCACCGCGATCACGAAGCTCGCACAGACCAACCTGCGCAACCTGATCGGCGACCTCGAGCTCGACAGCGCACTGACCTCCCGGGACACGATCAACACCCAGCTCCGCGAGGTGCTCGACGACGCGACCGACAAGTGGGGCGTGCGGGTGGTGCGCGTCGAGATCCAGCGCATCGATCCGCCGCCGGACATCGTCTCGGCCATGCACGCCCAGATGCGGGCCGAGCGCGACCGCCGTGCGACCGTCACCGAGGCGCAGGGCTACCAGGAGGCCGCGATCGCGCGCGCCGACGGCGAGAAGCAGTCGGCGGTGCTCGCCGCGGAGGGTCGCAAGGCGGCCGCCATCCTCGACGCCGAGGGCGACGCCCAGGCGACCGAGCTGCGGGCGAAGGCCGAGAAGCTCCGCCTGTCGATGGTCGGCGAAGGCGAGGGGTTCGCGGCCAAGGCCCGCCTGACGGGCATCAAGGAGGCGGACGCCGACAAGAACGTGCTCACCGTCGAGTACCTCCAGGCGCTGGAGAAGATCGGCGACGGCCGCGCCACCAAGCTGGTCATCCCGACCGAGTACTCCGGACTGCTCGGCACGGTGAGTGCCATCACCGAGGCGATCAGGCCCGACGACTCCGCCGACCAGGTCCGTCCGAAGGGCGGGCTCCCCATCCCCGACGAGGCCGAGCGAGTCGACCTCCCGCCCGGGACCTGACCGCCATGCGCCTCGAGGACGCACCTCCGGCGGGCTGGTACCCCGATCCCGAGGGTGGCTCGCGCCTCCGGTGGTGGGAGGGGACCGACTGGGCCGACCGGTGGCGGGCACCCCCGACGTCGGGGCGCTACGTCGAGCATGAGGCCGAGCACCGGTTGCGCACCGGTCAGGTGGTCGAGCAGTTCCCGGAAGCCGCACGCGGCGCGCGGCGCGAGACCGACGACGTCGTCGCCCAGGTGCGCCAGGTGGCACGATCCGAGGTCGACCGTGCGATCGACATGTTCGGCAAGCAGGCCCGCGCCGCGCAGCAGAACATCACGCCGCTGATCACCGAGTACACGAGCCTGCTGGTGAGGTGGCTCCGACGTCTCGCCGTGCTGGCGGTCGTGTTGCTGATCATCTGGCTGGCATTCCAGATCTTCGCCCATCAGTTCGATGTCGAAGTAGCCGCTGTATCCAG
>CBFCWS010000134.1:0-7977 GCA_965601765.1 uncultured Ilumatobacter sp.
GCCGCTCGACCTCCTCGTCGGTCAGCTCGAGGTTGATCACGCCGTCGATGTCGTAGCTCTCGAGGAAGAACTGCGCCTGCGGGCGGTTGCGCGGGAAGCCGTCGATCACGAAGCCGAAGTTCCAGTCGTGGAGGGCGAGGCGGTCCTGGACGACGGTCTCGACGAGCTCGTCGCTCACCAGCTCGCCGGCGGCGACGGTGCGCTTCACCTGCGCGCCGAGCTTGGTGCGGAACTGCACGTGCCAGCGGAAGATGTCGCCCACGCTGATGTGGATCAGGTCGAACTCCTTGCACAGGAGCTTGGCCTGGGTTCCCTTGCCACTGCCCTGCACACCCATGATGACGAACTTGCGCACGGGAACATGGTGGCACGCGGGCGGGGCAGGCTCCTCGCCCGCCGGGCCGGGGCGACCGCCCGGGCCCGGGCTGCGAGACTTCCGGTCGTGCACCGACCGATCGCCCCCGACCACATCGCCCCACCTGCCGCCGCCTACGCCCATGCGGTGCTGACCGAGGGAGTGGCCAGGTGGCTCCACACCTCGGGCGTGGTCCCGACCCGGCCCGACGGGACCGTCCCCGACACCCTCGGCGAGCAGGCCGAGGTCGTGTGGGCGAACATCGAGGCGATGCTGGCCGAGGCCGGGATGGGCGTGACCGACATCGTGTCGGTCACCACCTACGTGGTCGCCGGCTCGCCGCTCGCGCCGGTCATGTCGGCGCGCGACGCCCACCTCGGCGAGCACCGCGCCGCGTCGACGCTGGTGACAGTGCCCGGGCTCGCCCTGCCCGCATGGTTGCTCGAGATCGCGGTGGTCGCAGCAGCGTCCTGACCGGCTCGCCGTCTCCCCGGGACCTTCGGCAGTGGCACCGCGACGGGATTTGGGGCACCATGGAGCGCATGACTGCTCCCGACTATGTCAACCACGACGGCCTCGAGAAGTGGGTCGACGAAATGGTCGCCCTCTGCCAGCCCGCCGACGTCTACTGGTGCGACGGGTCGCAGGAGGAGTACGACCGTCTCTGCCAGGAACTCGTCGATGCCGGCACCTTCATCAAGTTGAACGAGGAGAAGCGTCCGAACAGCTTCCTGGCGCGGTCCGACCCCTCCGACGTCGCCCGCGTCGAGGACCGCACCTACATCTGCAGTCGCACCGAGCTCGCCGCCGGCCCGACCAACAACTGGATGGACCCGAGCGAGATGCGGGGCATCCTGAACGGTCTGTTCGAGGGCTGCATGCGCGGCCGCACGATGTACGTGATCCCGTTCTCGATGGGCCCGCTCGGCTCCGACATCGCCCAGCTCGGCGTCGAGATCTCCGACTCGGCCTACGTCGCCGTCAACATGAAGATCATGACCCGCATGGGTCGTGAGGTCTTCGACGTGCTCGGCGAGGACGCCCCGTTCGTGCCGTGCATGCACACGGTGGGCGCACCGCTCGCGGACGGCGAGGACGACGTGCCCTGGCCGTGCAACCCCGACACGAAGTACATCGTGCACTTCCCCGAAGACCGCGAGATCTGGAGCTACGGCTCGGGCTACGGCGGCAACGCACTGCTCGGGAAGAAGTGCCTCGCGCTGCGCATCGCGTCGACCATGGCGCGCGACGAGGGCTGGCTCGCCGAGCACATGCTGATCATGGGTGTCACCAACCCCGACGGCGAGAAGACCTTCGTGGCGGCCGCGTTCCCCTCGGCGTGCGGGAAGACCAACTTCGCGATGCTCGTCCCGCCCCAGGCGTTCTCCGACGAGGGCTGGAAGGTCACCACGATCGGCGACGACATCGCGTGGATCAAGCCGTCGCCCGACGACGGCAAGCTCTACGCGATCAACCCCGAGGCCGGCTACTTCGGCGTCGCCCCCGGCACCTCTTTCGCCACCAACCCCTCCGCGATGAAGTCGATCGAGGGCAACACCATCTTCACCAACGTCGCGCTCACCGACGACGGCGATGTCTGGTGGGAGGGCATGGACGGCGAGCCGCCCGCCCACGCGATCGACTGGAAGGGCAACGACTGGACCCCCGACAGCGACGTCAAGGCGTCGCACCCCAACGCCCGCTTCACCGCCCCGGCCGAGCAGAACCCGGTGATCGACCCCGACTGGGACGACCCGAAGGGCGTCCCGATCTCGGCGTTCGTCTTCGGTGGCCGTCGCTCCGGCACGATGCCGCTCGTCGTCCAGTCGTTCAACTGGTTCTACGGGGTGTACATGGCCGCCACGATGGGCTCGGAGACCACCGCCGCCGCGTTCGGCCAGCAGGGCGTGGTGCGCCGCGACCCGTTCGCGATGCTGCCCTTCGCCGGCTACCACATGGGCAGCTACATCAACCACTGGCTGACCTTCGGCCGCAACATCCAGAACCCGCCGCGCATCTTCTCGGTCAACTGGTTCCGCCGCGACGACGACGGCAACTTCGTCTGGCCCGGATTCGGCGAGAACATGCGCGTGCTGCAGTGGATCGTCGAGCGCTCCCGGGGCAAGGCCGTCGGCGTGGAGAGCCCGCTCGGGTGGATGCCGCGCTACCAGGACCTCAACTGGAAGGGCCTGGAGGACTTCACCGAGGACCAGTTCACCGCCTGCATGGCGATCGGCCGGGCCGACTGGGACCACGAACTGCTCCAGGTCGAGGAGCTGTTCATGAAGCTCCACACGCGCCTGCCCAACGAGATGCGCTCGATCAAGGACCTGGTCGCATCGGCGTTGTGGCGCTCGCCCGAGCACTGGGAGATGAACGCCGACCCGACGTGAGCGATCGGTCGGGACGGGCGACGATCGTCGCGAGTCCCGACCGCTGACGGTCGCAGGAGCGGCGGGCCCGTGCCCGACCGGCCGCGCCGCCCATCGAGCACGGCCCCGCGCCCCGAAGCGACCAGGCGTCGCGGGTCCGTCGTGGACGAGCGGTCGAGCGCGGTCCCGGGTCGTTCGGCGAGTCGAGCAACGGCCTCCTCGCGCCAGCGGGTCGGCGCGTCGGCGCGCCGGCCGAGGCGCCCTGCGGGGACGGTCGAGGTGGCGCGCTGTTGGACTGCGCGGGTGGTGCGTCGTCTAAGGTGGCGCACATCCGGCGGGGGCCGGATGACGAGCAGCGCTCGACCACACATAGGGGGAAAGATGACCGATCCGACGACTCCGACGACTCCGACGCTCGACGGCCTCGACGACGAGCTCGAACCCGGGCGAGGACTCTCGCGGCGACACTTCGTCGGTGGCCTGTCCGCAGTCGCCGCCGGCACGCTGCTCGCGGCGTGCTCCAGCGACGACGGCGACGACGGCGCCGACGATGCCGACGACGGCGGTGACGAGGATCCCGATGCCGCGCCGACCACGGGCGACGCCGATCTCGACGAGGCGCTGCAGGCGAGCGATCTGCCCGAGATCGAGTGGGACATGGCGACGAGCTGGCCGCTCGTCCTCGACACGATCTACGGCGGGGCCGACTTCTTCGGCCAGCAGGTCGCGGCGCTGACCGGTGGCCGCTTCCAGATCACCGCTGCACCCGGCGGTGAGCTCGTGCCCGCACTCGAGATCCTCCAGTCGATCCAGACCGGTGCTATCCCGTCGGGGCACACCGCCTCGTACTACTACGTCGGCGTCGATCCGATCACCCAGCTCGCCACCACCATCCCGTTCGGCATGACCGCCCGCGGTCACTTCTCGTGGCTGCACGAGGGTGGTGGGCTCGAGCTGATCCAGGCCGCGTTCCGCGAGAAGTTCGGCGTCGTCAGCTTCCCGGCCGGCAACACCGGCTGCCAGATGGGCGGCTGGTTCAACAAGGAGATCACCGGGCTCGGCGACATCGGCGGGCTCCGCTTCCGCATCCCGGGGATGGGCGGCCAGGTGATGGAGCGCCTCGGCGCCTCGGTCCAGGTCATCCCCGGCGGCGAGATCTACCAGGCACTCGAGACGAACGCGATCGACGGCGCCGAGTGGGTCGGCCCCTACGACGACCTGCAACAGGAGTTCAACAAGGTCACGCAGTTCTACTACTACCCAGGCTGGTGGGAGCCGGGCCCGGCGCTCGACGTGATGTTCCCCGCCGACGAGTACGACGCCCTGCCCGAGGAGTACCAGGCGGTACTCCAGTCCGCGGCGGCGCACGCCCACGGCCAGATGCTCGCCCGCTACGACACGCTCAACCCGCCGGCGCTCGCCGAGATCCAGGAGGGCGACGTCACGATCCTCCCGTTCCCCGACGACGTGATGAACGCTGCGGCCGACGCCGCGAACGAGATCCTCGACGAGAACGCTGCGAACGACACCGCCTACAACGACGTGTTGACGAGCTACCGCGCCTACCGCGACCAGCTGGGGCCGTGGTACGGCCTCGCCGAGAAGGCGATGCTCGACTTCCTGTCGGCGTAGTGCAACTCGACTCGCCGGGGGCGCGACGCTCGGTCGCGTCCCCGGCGAACACGACCGAGGATCGGAGGGATCAGCAGTGCAGGAGGGCGTGACCGAAGACGGCCACGAATCGGCGATCGCGGGGCCCTCCCACGACCCCAACGCACCCGAAGGGGTGCTCGACAGCGAGCGTCAGCACCGCATCGAGGAGCTCCCGCCGCTCAAGCCGCGCGGCCCGATCATGACCGTGCTGCACGGGTACCGGGTGGCCGCCGATGCACTCGCGGGCGTCCTCGGTGTGATCAGCGCGTTCTTGATCTTCCCGACGGTCGCGGTCTCGGTGATCAACGTCGTGCTCCGGCGCGTCGGTTCCGCCCAGGGCCGGAACCTGACCTCGAACGCGCTGATCGAGGCGCAGTGGTACATGTACACGCTGATCTTCGTGTTCGGTCTCGCCTACATCCTGCGCGAGGGGATCAACGTCCGGGTCGACTTCTGGTTCGGCAACCGGTCGAGCAGGACGCAGTCGTGGATCGACCTCGTCGGCCACCTGATCGGGTTGCTCCCCTTCGCCTTCATCGGTATCAAGTACAGCTGGCCGGCGGTCGAGCTCAGCTGGGAGCAGCGTGAGGTCTCCCCGAACGCCGGCGGTCTGCCGCTGTACCCGATCAAGACCGCCCTGATGGGTGCGTTCGTCTTCCTCGCCATCCAGGGCGTCGCCGAGGTGATCAAGACGATCGAGTACCTCCGTGGGCACGAGTACCGCTACGCGTCCGACGCTCCGGTGCTCGCCGGCGAGCTGGAGATCGACGAGCTGGCCGAGATCGCCAAGGCGCAGACCTTGCGAACCGGCCCCGTCGAGGGCGCAGGGAGGACGTCGTGATCAACCCCGAGATCCTCGCACTGATCATGCTCGGGCTGTTCATGTTCCTGATCATGATCGGCTACCCGGTGGCGTTCACGTTCGCCGGGACGGCGACCATCTTCTTCCTGATCGGGTGGGCGCAGGGTGACCTCGATCCCGCCCAGCTCAACGCGCTGTTCAACAAGTGGTTCGCCGACAGCGCCTCCAACTTCACGTTCCTCGCGATCCCGTTCTTCGTGTTCATGGGTGCGATCTTCGAGAAGTCCGGCCTCGCCGAACGGCTGCTCACCACGATCGGCATGTTGCTCGGGCCGCTCCGTGGCGGCATGGCGGTCGCCGTCGTCATCGTCGGCACGCTGCTGGCCGCGGCCACCGGCGTGGTCGCGGCGACCGTGATCGTCATGGGCGTGCTGTCGCTGCCCGTCATGATCCGCTACGGATACGACCACCAGCTCGCGTCGGGCGTGATCGTCGCATCCGGGACGCTCGCTCAGCTGATGCCGCCGAGCCTCGTGTTGATCGTGCTCGCGCAGTTCATCCCGGTCTCGGTCGGCCAGCTCTTCGCCGGCGCCCTGATCCCCGGCATGCTGCTCGCGACGATGTTCGCCGCCTACGTGGTGATGGTCGCCTACTCCAAGCCCGGGAGCGCTCCACCGATCCCGCGCAGCGAGCGGACGATGTCGCGGGGGCAGATGGCCAAGCAGTTCTTCCTCGCCGTCGTCCCGCCGCTCGGCCTCATCCTCGCGGTGCTCGGATCGATCTTCCAGGGGTACGCGACAGCCTCTGAGGCCGGCGCTGTCGGCGCGCTCGGCGCGCTGGTGTTGGCAGCCGCCTACCGGCGCCTGACCTGGAAGGTGCTCTGGCAGGCCGCGCGGTCGACGTCCAACATCACCAGCCTCGTGCTCCAGATCCTGCTGGCCTCGACCTACTTCGCGCTCGTCTTCGACCGGCTCGGCGGTCAGGACCGCATCACCGCCTGGCTCGAGAGCGTCCCCGGTGGGCTGTGGGGCTTCATCATCGCCTCGCACATCATCGTGTTCCTGCTCGGGATCAACCTCGAGTTCCTCGAGATCTCCTTCATCGTCATGCCGCTGTTCATCCCGGCCGCGATCGCGCTCGACGTCAACCTGGTCTGGTTCGCCGTACTGATGGCGGTCAACCTGAACCTCGCGTTCATCTCGCCGCCGGTCGGCTTCTCGCTGTTCTACCTCCAATCGGTCGCACCGCCGGAGGTGAAGACCGCCGAGATCCACAAGGGCGCGATCCCGTTCATGGGCGTGCAGATCGTGGCGCTCATCGTGCTCACGATCCTCCCCGAGCTGGTGGTGGCGCTCGTCCGGGCCTCCGGGCTCGGCAACGAGTCGACGAACAACACCGACTTCATCCCCGGCGCGTTCGGCGTACGCGTGGTGATCTGCCTGGTGATGGTGCTCGTCATCGGTGCGCTCTGGTCGTGGCGCCTGCGCCGCAAGTACGGCGGCGATCAGAGTGACAGCGGTGTCGAGTCGGACGAACCCGACATGGCGCTTGCCTGACCCCCGCCGTCCGCGCCGACGAGCAGCACTGGCCGTGTCGGCCCTCGCGATCGCCGCCTGCGCGGACGCGAGCCCGAACCCGCTCGTCACCCCGCAGGACGTCCCAGACGACGTCGAGCGGGAGATCGCCGCGGTCTGGGAACGGTTCGGCGAGGCGGCCCCGGAGCGTGTCGACTGCGTGGAGGAGGTGGCGATCGTGCTCGTCGACCGGGTCGACGGGGGAGACGCCCGCTACCTCGCCGATGTCGAACGGATCGAGATCGCGATCCCGACCTCGCCACGCCGGTTCCGCGAGTCGGTCGTCCACGAGCTCGCCCACCACCTCGACGCCACGTGCGACGAGTTCGCGCCGCTGCGGGACGAGCTGCTCGATCTGCTCGGCCGCGATCGCGCCGAGTGGACGTCGACCGGGGAGTGGTCAACGGCCCCGGAGGAGATCTGGGCGGAGGCGCTCGTGCTCGTCGTCAACGGCGAGCGGGTCCGGTTCGAGCGGACGATGCCGCTCCCGAACGATGTCGTCCCGGCGGTCGAGCGATGGGCGACCGCCCGGCCGGGTTGAGCCGTTGCGGGTCGTCCGCGACCGACGGCCTGTCGCGATGCCTCCTCGGTGCGGGTCGAGCGGCGATCACCCGGTGACGTGGGCGACGGTCGGCGCCGGTCGGACCGGCGCCTCGGGCGTCGCCGCGGCGAAGCCGAGGTAGATCACCCCGATGATGCGATCGGTGGGCTCGAAGTCGCACAGCCCGAGCACGCGCGGGGAGTCGATGACCGGCGCGGTCGACCAGAACGACGCCAGCCCGGACGCGGTGGCGCCGAGGAGCAGGTTCTGGATGCCGGCGGCGACGGCATCCCGGTTCTCGTCGTGGAACGTCGGGTGGTCGTGGGCTGCGCATCCGACGACGACCACGTTGGGCGTGCGCGTGTACTTCGACATCGTCTTGACGTGCTTGGCGTGGTCGCCGATGCCACGTTCGATCATGTCGTCGGCGAACGCCTCGCCCAGGCGGCAGCGCCCGTACCCGGTGAACGCGGCGAAGCGCCACGGCCAGGTCCGCTTGTGGTTCGGCGCCCACGTGGCCAGCTCGCAGAGCCGTTCGATCAGTTCGGTCGGCACCTCCCGATCGGCGTCGACCACCATGCTCGTCCGTCGCGTGCGGACGAGCTCGCTGAGATCGGCCAGTCGGTCGGTCACCGCATCAGGATGCCAGCCCCACCGCCGAATGCGACGGGGCCGGACGG
>CBFCWS010000135.1:0-7963 GCA_965601765.1 uncultured Ilumatobacter sp.
GGGCCGGTCGATGATGTCGGGCCGGTCGATGATGTCGGGCCGGTCGATGATGTCGAGCCGGCTGCGGATCCCGAACGGGGTGCCGGGGCCGCTGCAGTCGCAGCGTCGATCGCGGGTGCGGGTGCGATCGCAGGTGCCGGGACGACCGCGTCGGCCGATCGGAGTGCAGACGGTGAGCCGCCGGCGAGCGCAGCGCCACCGGCCGACACGCTCCCGGCTGAAGATGCCGGGCCCGTCGGGGACGACGAGCCGTTCGATGATGTCGAACCGGTGGCGGACGACGAGCGGGGTGCCGGGGCCGGGGCGGCCGCGGTCGCTGCGTCGATCGCGGGTGCAGGGGCGATCGCAGGTGCCGGGCCGACCGCCGACGCCGAGCCGACCGCGACCACCGATCCGAGTGCAGACGATGACCCGCCCGCGAGCGCAGCGCCACCCGCCGGCGCGCCGCCGGCCGGCGGCGCCGGGTCGGCTGCGGGCGCCGAGTCGACGGCGAGCGCCCCGCCGACGGGCACCGGCGGGCTCGCCGACGATGCCGCTGCCGACCGTCCCGACGGACCCGTGATCATCGAGGCCGAGCCCGATCTCGACCTCGATGCCCGTCGGGTCTCCGACGACGGCGATCTCGTGATCCTGCCCCTCGACTCCGACATCGACGGCCACGCAGATGCGGCGCCCGACGGGGCCGGTGCGGTCGCCGCGGCCTCGCCGGCCGCCACTGCGACCGCGGTGACGACACCGCAGCCGGCGGAGACCGCTGAAGTGCCCGCGACCGCCGCTGCCGATCCCGACACGCCTCGACGGTCGGGTTGGGGGTGGATCTGGAAGGTGCTCGCCGGGCTCGTGCTGATCGGTGCCGCCATCGTCGGCACGGTCGCCGCGGTCGACCTCTTCCGGACCCAGTCGTACGAGGTCCCCGACCTCGTCGGGATGACACTGGACGACGCCCGTGCGGAGATCGACTCGAACGGCTGGATCGTGTCGATCGAGAACGAACGGTCCGACGACATGCCCGAGCCGGGCGACATCATCCGGACCGCGCCCGCGGCCGGCGCGGATGTCGCCGAGGGCGAGCCGTTCCTGTTGGTCGTGAGCGAGGGCCCCACGCTCCGGGAGGTGCCAGAGTCGACCGGTGAGCTCTTCAGCGCCGCGCAGACCCGGCTGCTCGAGCAGGGGCTGGAGGTCGACTTCGTCGAGCGTTTCGACGAGGACGTGCCGGAGGGGACCGTCGTCGGCTGGCGTGCGCCGGGCGAGCCCACGGTGGTCGCCGGCTCCATGGTCGAGCCGGGTCTCGAGGTGCTCTTGACGGTGTCGCTCGGCCCCGAGCCGCGCACGGTGCCCGACTTCGTCGGTCGATCGTTCGCGGACGCCCAGGCCGAGCTCGGCACCCTGCGCCTCACCGCCTCGCTGTCCGGCGAGGTGTTCAGCGACGAGATACCGGTCGGCGAGGTCATCTCGCAGTCACCCGAGCCGGGCGCGACGGTCGAGCGCGGCAGCGACGTCGCGATGGTCGTGTCGCGCGGACCTGACCTCGTGCCGTTCCCCGACATCTCGGCGGCGCCCGACTTCATCGCCGCTTCCGAGCTCCTCCGCGGGGCGGGGTTCGAGCCGCGGCTGGTGCTCGGCGACGCGCAGGCACGGGTGCAGATCATGAGGATCGACGGGGAGGCCCCGTCGGTCGCGCAGCTCTTCCGGCGCGGATCGGTCGTGGAGATCATTGCCTTCGACGACATCTGACGTGCCGGGCGGCTCTCTCGGACGGCCGTTCCTTTGGTGGCAGCCGGTTTCCGATCACTACCGTGCTTGACGATCGAGGAGAATCTGCCATCGACGAGACAGCTGACGTTTCCAATCCTGCGGCGGGTGACCAGGCCTCGGCGTCCTCGCCCGTGTTGAGCGAACGGGTCGCGATCGTCACCGGTGCCGGACGGGGCCTGGGACGTGAGTACGCGCTGCTGCTCGCCCGCCGAGGGGTACGCGTGGTCGTCAACGATGTCGGTGTCAGCAACGACGGCTCGACGACCGACGACGATCCGGCGGGCGACGTCGTCGCCGAGATCCGCGCGGCGGGCGGCGTGGCCGTCGCCGACACCCACGACGTTGCCGAGTGGGACCAGGCCGAGGCGCTCGTGGCGGCTGCGATCGAGCAGTTCGGCGACCTCGACATCGTCATCAACAACGCCGGCATCCTGCGTGACACGGCGATCGTGAACATGTCCGAGAACGACCTCGACGAGGTGCTCCGGATCCACGTGAAGGGTCACGTCGCCCCGACGCGTTTCGCAGCCACGTACTGGCGCGCCCAGCACAAGTCGGGTGTCGAGCGCCGACGCAACCTCGTGCACACCGGGTCGACGTCGGGAATCTACGCGAACCCCGGCCAGAGCAACTACGGGCCGGCCAAGTCGGGCATCGTCACCTTCAGCCAGATCGCCGCCAAGGAACTCGAGAAGTACGGGGTGATCTCGAACTGCGTCGTGCCGGGCGCTCGGACGCGGCTCACGCTCTCGTCGCCGGGTCTGCCCGAGATCATGCAGGCGCCGGCCGACGGGTTCGACCAGTGGCACCCCGGCAACGTCGCTCCCGTCGTCGCCTACCTGTCGAGCGCGAACTGCCCGATCACCGGTGCGACGTTCTACGCGCAGGGTGGCACCGTGCGCCGGCTCGAGCCGTGGTCGTTGGCCGGCGACTCGATCGAGCACCCGCAGCGATGGGACCTCGACGCTCTCGCGAGCGCGATGGAGGTCTTCGCCAACCGCTGAGCAGCGGTCCCAGGGAACGACCGGCGCGTCGTCGACGCCTTACGTGTCGTCCAGGACGAGGTCCCAGCGGTCGAGGCAGTCCTCGCAGCGGTAGGCGACGATGTCGCCGGGGAGCCACACGCCGTCTTCGCGGGGCGGGGTGAGCAGGAAGGCCCGGCCCCCGCAGTCGATGCACGTGATCTGCGGGTCTGGTGACAACTCGTCCTCCATGGAGTCAGTATGCCCCGGTACGCTCGCCCGCCATGACCTGCGATGCCGTCCTCGGGCACCCGACGAGCGGGCGCAGCGCGCTGCGTGGTGACGACCGGGCGGGGTCGTCGCGGTGAGGGTGATCGCGGGCGAGCTGGGTGGTCGCCGGTTGGAATCGCCACCGGGGACCTCCACCCGACCCACGACCGACCGGGTGCGCGAAGCGGTGTTCAACGCCTTGGGGAGCCTCGCCCTGGTCGAGGGTGCCGTCGTCGTCGACCTGTTCGCCGGCAGCGGCGCGATGGGCCTGGAGGCGCTGTCGCGGGGTGCCGCATCGTGCACGTTCGTCGAGCGCGACCGCGCCGCGGTACGGGCGATCACGGCGAACATCGAGTCGCTCGGCGTCGCCGACCGGGCGAGGGTGATCGTCGGTGACGCGAGCGCTGCCACGACCGATCGCGCCGACCTCGTGATCGCCGACCCGCCCTACGACTTCGGAGACTGGGAGCGACTGATCGGCGCCGTCGGGGCGCCGTTCCTCGTGCTGGAGTCGGGGGCGCCCGTCGGTCGGCTGCTCGGTGCCGGCGCGCTGGAGGCGGCCGGCTGGGAGGTGACGCGCGAACGGCGTTACGGCCGCACGTGGGTCACCTTCCTCGAGCGCACGGGCGAAGTAGCGTGATCCTGGCATGTCCACCGTCCTGATCCCCGGGAGCTTCGATCCGCTGCATCTCGGCCATGTCGACGTCGTCGACCAGGCCACCGCGCTGTTCGGCGACGTGGTCGTCGCGGTGCTGCACAATCCGGCGAAGCCGAGTGGGATGTTCACGCCCGACGAGCGTGCCGAGCTGGCTCGGCAGGCGCTGGCCGGTCGCCCCGGGGTACGGGTCGCGGCATTCGGCGGGCTCGTCGTCGACGCGGCGACGGAGGTCGGCGCCGTCGCGATCGCGAAGGGCGTGCGCAGTGCGGCCGACTACGACGTCGAGGTGCAGATGGCGCACACCAACCGCTCGGTGACGGGCATCCAGACCGTGCTCCTCCCGTGCGACCCGGCGCTGTCGTTCGTCTCCAGCCGGTTCATCCGCGAGATCGCCGCACGCGGAGGACGGGTCGACCACCTGGTGCCGAGGCCGGTAGCGGCAGCACTCGCCGATAGATTCGCAAGCCCGGGTTGAGATCCGCCGCGAGCCGCCCACCCACAGGGACACGCCATATGACCTACGACGACCGATACGACGACACCGATCCGGGGACCTACGACTACGACGAGTACGGGGAAACCGACGACGACTACCCCGACCCCAACGACTCGACGGGGTACGTCGGTGACGCCGAGACCTGGCTGCGACGGGCGATCGACCTCGTTGCGAACGCACCCACTATGCCGCTGTCGTCGTCGCCGCGCATCGATCGTGACGAGGTGGTCGAGCTGCTCGACCGAGCGCTCGCGAGCATGCCCAACGAGCTGCGCCAGGCCCGTTGGATGCTGAAGGAACGGCAGGAGTTCGTCAACAAGACGCGGCGTGAGGCCAACGAGATGCTCGAAGCGGCGCGGGTCCAGGCAGAGCGGATGGTGCAGCGCACGGAGGTCGTCCGAGCGGCCGAGGCGCGGGCGCGGCACGTGGTCGAGACCGCCGACAACGACGCCCGACGGCTGAAGCTCGAGACCGAGGACTTCCTCGATCAGCGTCTCGCGAGCTTCGAGATCCTCCTCGACCGGCTCGGCAAGACGGTGGCCACGGGCCGCCAGAAGCTCTCGATCGGAGATGCCGGTCGACACCTCCCGACCCAGGAGGAACTCGACGAGGACGACCCGACCAAGGGGTTCTTCGACCAGGATCGCTGACGTGGCCCGTGAGCATCGGCTGAAGCTGCCGGTCAGGGAGCTGCTCCGGTCGCCGGGCTCGACCCGGTCGATCGACCTCGAGCTGGACGCCTCCGACCTCGACGTCGACGCCGACGATCTGGTCGGGCCGGTCACCGTTCGGCTCGACGCGGAGTCGGGCGTCGATCAGATCACCGTCACGGGCACGGTCACACTCGGCTGGGCCGCCCCGTGTCGCCGCTGTCTGACCTCGCTGCAGGGCTCCACCGAGATCGACGTGCACGAGGTCCATCACGACGAGTCCGGGCTCCGGGCGATGCCGGACGACGCGTTCCCGATCGAGCACGACGTGATCGATCTGCGCCCCGCAGTGCGGGAGCTGGTCCTGCTCGAGTTGCCGCCGGACCCGGTGTGCCGGCCCGACTGTGCCGGGATCTGTCCGGTGTGCGGGGTCGATCGCAACTCGGCGCCGTGCGATTGCGAGACGACCGTCCGGGACGAGCGCTGGGCCGTGCTCGACGAGCTCGAGCTCGACGACTGAGCCGTGCGATCCCGGCCCGAGTCCCGATAGCCTGGCGCAGCCCGTTCGCGACGCCCGCGAACCGCCCAACCGCAAGCTGGAGAACCCGTCGTGGCCGTTCCGAAGAAGAAGAAGTCGAAGTCCAAGAGCCGGAGCACCCGGGCCGCGGCCTGGAAGCTGGAGGCGCCCGCCCGCAGCACGTGCCCGCGCTGTGGAAACGCCAAGACCCCCCACACGGTCTGCCCGTCGTGCGGCTGGTACAAGAATCGCGTCGTCCTCGACGTTCGATGACCGGGCTCCGGCGACCGGCTGAGCCGGCTCGCCTGCGCCTGCCGTGCTCGCCGTCTCCGCTGCGCTTCGACGCTCGCCCACCTTCGTCGGTGCACGTGTGCGGTCTCCGGCGACCGGCCCCTGACCTCCAAGTGGGCTCGTGATGTTGCCGGTGGCCGTCGATGCGATGGGCGGCGATCACGCCCCGGACGCGATCGTCGCCGGCGCGCGGACTGCGGCGGAGCGGGGGACGCCGGTCGCGCTCGTGGGGCCCCCCGACCTGGGCGACCGGGTCGATCTGGGCGGCTTGCCGCTCATCGAGGCCGGCGAGGTCATCGAGATGGACGAAGACGGTGGTCGAGCCATTCGTCGCAAGAAGGACTCCACCCTGGTCCGTGCCGCCGAGGCGGTGCGCGACGGTAACGCCTCGGCCATGGTGTCGGCCGGCAACACCGGCGCCACGATGGCGTCGGCGCTGCTGCGGATGGGCCGGATCCCAGGCGTGAACCGTCCGGCGATCGCCACGCCGATCCCCGTCCTCGGCGGGTCACCCACCGTGCTGCTCGACGCCGGCGCCAACGCCGAGGTCCAGGCCGAGTGGCTTGTCCAGTTCGCCCAGCTCGGTTCGATCTTCGCCAAGCACCGGTTCGGTGTCGATGCGCCCAAGGTCGGGTTGCTGTCGATCGGGGAGGAGCCCGGCAAGGGCGACTCGCTCCGCAAGGAGACCTACTCCCTGCTGCTCGAGCAGGGCGATGCGATCAACTTCGTCGGCAACGTCGAGGGTCGCGACGTGATGGCCGACACCGCCGACGTGGTCGTGACCGACGGCTTCACCGGCAACGTGGTGCTCAAGACGCTGGAGGGCGGCATGCGCACCGTCATCCGTGGGCTGCTCGAGGCCTTCGGCAGCGACGAGCGGTACCGACCCCACGCCGAGGCATTGATGCCGGCGCTGATGCCGGTCTACGAGACGCTCGATCCCGAGACCTACGGCGGGGCGATGCTGCTCGGCGTCGACGGGGTGTGCATCATCTCCCACGGCTCGTCGAGCGAGCGGGCGATCGTCAACGCGATCGGCGTCGCCCGCGACATGGTCGAGGCCGACGTCGTCGGCGAGATGGCCTCGGCGATCGGCGCCTGACGCCGCTGCCGACGGTTCCGGTCGATCACGCCGGTCCTGACCGGTTGCGGCGGGTGGCCCGCCGTTAGATTCCCGCCATGGCGATCTCCGACGACGACATCGAGCGGATCCGCTCGACGGTGTCGATCGTCGACGTGGTCGCCAAGCACGTGCAGCTCAAGCGCGTCGGGCGCAACCAGGTCGGTCTGTGCCCGTTCCACGGCGAGCGGACGCCGTCGTTCAACGTGCGCGAGGAGATGGGCCGGTATCGATGCTTCGGGTGCGACAAGTCGGGTGACGTGTTCACGTTCGTGCAGGAGACCGAGCACGTCGACTTCGTCGGCGCGGTCGAGTACCTGGCGGCGATGGCCGGGATCCAGCTCACCTACACGAGCACCGGCCAGTCCAAGGAGCGCGCTCGCCGCAAGCGCCTCGTCGAGGCGATGGAGACCGCGGTCGAGTGGTATCACCAACGGCTCCTCACCGGAGCCGACGCCGGTGCGGCGCGGGCGTATCTGCGCAGCCGCGGCTTCAGCGGCGAGGTGGTCCGCCAGTTCAAGCTCGGATGGGCTCCCGACGACTGGGACGCGCTCGCGAGGGAGTCGAAGATCGACGCCGGCATGTTGCGGGCGAACGGTCTCGCGTTCACCAACCGTCGCAACCGGGTCCAGGACTCGTTCCGGGCGCGCGTCCTGTTCCCGATCTTCACCGAGAACGGGGAGCCGGTCGCGCTCGGGGGTCGGATCCTGCCCGGGTCCGACGACCCGGCGAAGTACAAGAACTCCTCGGAGACCCCGATCTACACCAAGTCCAAGACGCTCTACGGGCTGAACTGGGCGAAGGGCTCGATCGTGCAGGCCGATCAGGCCATCGTGTGCGAGGGCTACACCGACGTGATCGGCTTCCACCAGGCGGGGTTGCCGCGCGCGGTCGCCACGTGCGGCACGGCGTTCACCGAGGAGCACGTCCGGCTCCTGAAGCGATACGCGACCAAGGTGGTGCTGGCCTTCGACGCCGACGCCGCCGGCCAGGGCGCGGCGGAGCGCTTCTACGAGTGGGAGGAGAAGTACCAGGTCGAGGTGTCGGTGGCGTCGTTCGCCGGCGGCAAGGACCCCGGGGATCTCGCCCAGTCCGATCCCGATGCGCTGACGGCAGCGATCGAGTCCGCGACGCCGTTCCTCGGGTTCCGCGTCGAGCGAGTGCTGCAGGGTCGGCGGACCGATTCACCCGAGGCGGTCGCCCGGCTCGGCGAGGCGGCGATGGAGGTGGTCAACGAGCACCCC
>CBFCWS010000136.1:0-7927 GCA_965601765.1 uncultured Ilumatobacter sp.
TCGAGTCGGGCGGCGGCCGTGTCATCGACGAGATCGTGGTCGAGCTGCCCTCGCGCGAGCTGCTCGACCTGATGGTCAACGAGGTGCACGCGATCGACGGCGTGTCGGTGGAGGACGTCCGGCCCGTGGACGGCGTGTACGCCGACGGCGGGCTGCTCGCGCTGACCGCCGCGGCCGAGCTCGCCGAGGCGGAGCGGCCGAAGCGGGTGACCACGCTCATCGAGGGCGTGGTCCGCCTCACGGAGGCCGACTGGGCGATGGTGGTGCACGAGGACGGGATCGTCGAGTCGCGCGGCGAGGTCCCGTCGCCCGAGTGGGTGACCTCGCTGCTGGCCGGGAGCCGCCACCTGGGCGATCCCCACGCGGCCTCGGGCGACATGGTCTGGGCCGACCTGCCGAGCACCGGCCTGTGGGTCGCCGCCGGCCGGGCCGGCCGCCCGGTCCACGATCGCGAGCGCGTGCGGCTCGATCTGTTCGTCCGCATCGCGGACGCGCTGCTCACCTGACGGCTCAGAAGCCGGCGATCCGCCTGACCCAGTCGAGTCGCTCGTCGAACCACCCGAGCGTGGCCAGCGTCGACGCCAGCACCGACGGCGGGTCGGCGATCAGCGTGTCGAGGCGGAGGACGCGCTCGAAGTCGACGTCGACCTCGCCCGATCGCGGCCTCCCGTCGGGACCCGGCGCGAAGCCGACACCGGCCCAACGGTCCATGATGCGGATCACCTCGCGGGCGACGACACCGGATGCGATCGTCGTCGGGTGCACCCCGTCGAGCGAGAACAGCCCGCCCTCCTGGCGGCCGCCGGGACCGGACGCGAAGAACCTCGTGTCGACCGGTGGTCGGAGCTCGGCGATCTCGGGCGGGAGCTCGTACTCGGTCCACCAGTCCGGCCGCGCCAACGGATCGGTCAGATAGCGCTTGGCGGCCAGCCGGTCGAGGAGTCCGCCGAGGTCGAACAGGTACCAGTCGCGGGGATCATCGGGATCGGACCGTGCGGCGCGGACCGACTGGATGATCGTCTCGTTGTACGCGTCGATCGCCGAGTCGATGCCGAGCGCCTGGTCGCCGTCGATGTAGGGGTCGAGTCGTGGATCGAAGTCGGCGTCGGGGATCCAGGGTCTGGTGTAGTACGGGAAGAATCGGCTGCTGTGGTGCACCTTGCCGCGCACGCCGCGGGCGATCGGCGCGATCGTGACCTGGGGCACGGTGGCGAAGATCACGTGCCGGGCGCGGATCTCGCGTACCTCGGCGATCAGACGCCGCCACTCGTCGGCGAAGTGCTCGGGCTGCCAGACGTTGTACGCGGCCTTGAGCCCGAGCCGTTCGTCGAGCGAGACGGTGTCGAGGTAGTCGTCCGGGGTCCAGCGCGGCTCGAGCGACACGACGCTGCCGAGGGCGTTGTTGGCGCCGAGCATGACCACGAGGGTCTCGATCCCGTGTGACGCGTCCCCCTCCCGGCCCATCGCCGCGGCGGCGTCGAGCACGGTGCTGCGGTCGTCGCCACAGCTCGCGAGGACGACCTGCCACGCGAGGTCGTTGTCGTGCTCGACGAGCTGGGAGACGAGGTCGTCGCGGGGCGGCTCGCTGAGGCGGGCCTCGACCGTGCGTTCCGTCAGGACCTGGACGTCGACGAGATCGGCGCCGTACACGGCGAGGTTCTGGTACGGCTCGTCGGGTCGGACGACGACGTGTCGCGGTCGGCCCCGTCCCTCCCAGTAGTCCTCGATCCGGTCCATGTAGCGGCGCAGCCAGAGGCCGGCGCGGACGACCTCGAACCAGTCGAGACGTGCGCCGACGACCTCACCGAGGCCCCGCATCGCGCGCTCGAGGTCGAACGGCAGACCGCCCGGCCCGCTCGGCGGCTCGTACACCGGGAACCGGAACCCCGCGCCCGGCTGCAGGCCGAGCTCGTGGGCGACCAGCGCCGGCCACGAGCGGTCGGTCCGGAACACCGCCGCGCTCATGAAGCCCTGGCTGAGCGAGTCGCCGATCGTCACCAGGCGGTTGGGCGGGTCCCCGCTGCGGTCGACGTCGACCGGACCGATCCCGAGCGTCGGATCGAGCTCGTGGGGCCGTGGCTCCGAACGGATCTCGACACCCGCCGGTGTCGCCTCTCGTGGTCGACCGCGCATGCCGGACCCTCGGTCAGTCCGTGGCCCAGTCGCGGGATCGCTCGACGGCCCGCAGCCACTGTGCGTGCAGCCGATCGGCGACGGTGCGATCGGCGGCGGGCTCGAACGAGGCGTCGAGCTGCCACGTCCGCTCGATCGCAGCGAGGTCGTCCCACACGCCCTCCGCCAGACCGGCCAGGAACGCGGCGCCCAGTGCGGTGGTCTCCTGGTCGACCGGGCGTCGGACGGTCACGCCGAGCTGGTCGGACTGCAGCTGGCACAGGAGATCCATCACCGACGCCCCGCCGTCGACCCGTAGGTCGGTGATGGCGGTGCCGCTCGCTGCCTCCATCGCCTCGACGACGTCGCGCGTCTGGTAGGCCATCGCCTCGACGGTCGCCCGAGCGATGTGGGCGCGCGTCGTCCCGCGCGTGAGTCCGACGATGATGCCGCGGGCGTACGGGTCCCACCAGGGTGAGCCGAGGCCGGTGAAGGCCGGCACGAGGAAGACCCCGTCGGTGCTGTCGACCGACGCCGCGAGCGGACCCGTCTCCGGAGCGGCATCGATGATGCCGAGGCCGTCGCGCAACCACTGGATCGCGGCACCGGTCACGAAGATCGCCCCCTCGAGCGCGTAGGTGACGCTCCCGTCGGCGAGCTCCCAGGCGATCGTCGTCAGCATGCCCTCGGTCGGTGGCGGGCACCGGCTCCCGACGTTGAGGAGCACGAAGCTGCCCGTGCCGTAGGTGTTCTTCGCCATGCCCGGCGCGAAGCAGGCCTGCCCGAACAGCGCGGCGTGCTGGTCGCCGGCGACGCCGCTCACCGGGATGCCCGGCGGGGCACCCCGCCGGTCGGACGAGATCCCGAGCCGGCCGCTCGACGGCTTCACCTCCGGGAGGGCGGCCATCGGCACGTTCAGCATCCCGCACAGCTCGGGCGACCAGGTCCGGTCGACGATGTCGTAGAGCATCGTGCGAGCGGCGTTGGTCGGATCGGTCGCGTGGACGTCGCCGCCCGTGAGGTTCCAGATGATCCAGCTGTCGATCGTGCCGAGCGCGAGCTCGCCGTCGACGGGGATGTCGCGGTTGGCGAGCAGCCACTCGAGCTTCGTACCGCTGAAGTACGGATCGAGGACGAGGCCGGTGCGTTCCCGGACGAGATCGAGGCGACCCTGTTCGGTCAGTTCCCGGCAGCGCGCCGCGGTGCGCCGGTCCTGCCAGACGATCGCCGTCCCGTACGGTCGGCCCGTCGAGCGGTTCCACGCGACGACGGTCTCGCGCTGGTTGGTGATGCCGAATGCGGCGACGTGCTCCCGGCCGACCTCGCCGACCACCTCGGCGAGCGTGGCGACCACGCACTGCCAGATCTCCTCGGCGTCGTGCTCGACCCACCCCGGGGTGGGGTAGTGCTGCTCGAACTCACGGTACGACGCCACGGCCGGGCGGTCGTCGACGAAGACGGCGCGACTGCGCACGCCGGTCGTTCCGGCGTCGATCGCGATGACACATGTCTCGGTGCGGTCCACGGGAGCAGACGGTACCGCGAGCGCCGTGACCGGCCGGAACCGTCAGCGCTTGCGCTTGTCCGGCTTCCGGGGCGTGCCACCACCGGTGCGCTTCGTCGGCGCCGGCCGGTTCCGCTGGGGCGGCGCCGATGTCGTCGTCTCGGCCGCCGCCTTCTGGTCACGCTCGGCGCGCAGCTCCTTGAAGGTCTGTCGGCG
Source organism: uncultured Ilumatobacter sp. (assembly GCA_965601765.1). Taxonomy (GTDB): domain Bacteria; phylum Actinomycetota; class Acidimicrobiia; order Acidimicrobiales; family Ilumatobacteraceae; genus Ilumatobacter. The sequence continues at coordinate 3,833 of CBFCWS010000136.1, forward strand.
GTAGCCGAGCTTGGCGAGGACGTAGCCGATCGCCAGATACAGCGGCCCGCTGACGAGCAACCCGCCCATGATGCCGGCGAAGTTCGAGCCGCGGAAGAACAGCAGGAACACGGCCGCCATGACGGCGACGTAGATCAGCCAGGTGCGGACGAGTTGCTGCCACGGCACCGGGCGCGACCGATCCCAGTTCATGAACGCTTCCTACCAAACTCTCGGCCCGCCGGCGACTTGCGCGCCGCCGGCGTCACCCCGCCGGCGCCGCCGGGGCAGCGGGGAAGGCGGGCTGTGCACTCTGGACGAAGCCCGGATAGTCGAACGTGCGCAGATCGGTCTTGGACGATCCGTCGGCGGTCGTCCACGCCTGGGTCTCACCGTCGATGGCGATGCGGACGGTCCGAACCCCCTCGATCTCGGCCGCGGTGTACACGATCTGGGCGATCGCCTCGATGAGCGACGCCGTGTTGAGCTCGGTGAGGTCGTCGCTGAGGTCGATCGTGAGGGTCTGCCCCTGCGTGCGCACCCCCCGCAGCTCGGTCGCGGGAGGGATGACCGTGCTGTACTGCGCGGCCACCTCGTCGTCATTCGGCCCGCGCAGCAGCGTGCCGATCAGCTCCTCGCGAGTGAACGCCTCACGGGGCACCGACCGCAGCAAGCGGTCCTCACCCGGACCGACGAGGTAGATGCGTTCTCCGCCCGCCGCCGCCGAGCCCTCGATGACGACGGACAGCAGACGTTCGTCCTCGGGGACGTCACGGGGCACGGCGTCGGCGTCGATCGCACACCCGGTCGCCAGCACGGCGACCGCTGCGATCGCGAGTCGTGTGTACCGGATCATTCGTCGAGCTCCTCGGCGTCGAGCTCGATGACGAAGCGGGCACCCGGCCGACCGTCGGTCCGGTCGTCCACCCAGACCTTGCCGCCGTGCATCCGGACGTGCTCGTCGACCAGCGCGAGACCGAGGCCGGCACCGTCGCTCATCGCGCGCCGCCCGGCGACGCCGCCACGTGCGAAGCGCTCGAAGATCAGCGCCCGCTCCTCGGGTGGGACGCCAGGACCGTGGTCCTGCACCGCGATCCTCACGCGCGACACCGGTTCGTCGGGCGGGTCGACCACGCGGATCGAGACGTCGGGCTCGCCCCCGCCGTGGAGACGGGCGTTGTCGAGGAGGTTGGCGACCACGCGTGCGAGGCGGCGCCGGTCGCCCCGGATGAGGACGCGCTCGGCGCGGGGTGAGACGTCGATCGGTGCGTCGGGTGCACTGGAGACCGCCACGGCCTGGCGGACGAACTCGACCACGAGCAGTTCCTCGAGGTGCAGCCGCACCGCGCCGGCATCGAACCGGCTGATCTCGAGCAGGTCCTCGACGAGGCCCTGGAAGCGGACGACGTCGCTCTTCAGGAGGTCGAGCGCCGCCCGGGCGCGCTCGGGCATCTCGTCGCGACGCGCGTCCATCACCTCGACCGACGCCGAGAGCGTCATCAACGGCGACCGCAGCTCGTGGGAGACATCGGACGCGAAGCGGGTGTCGCGGTCGATGCGCTGCTCGAGTGCCGACGCCATGTCGTTGAACGACGTGGCGAGCACGCTCAGATCGGGGTCGTCGGTGGGTTCGAGGCGCGTGTCGAGGCGGCCCCCGGCGATCGCCTTGGCCGCCTGCGCCGCGGCACCGACCGGCCGGACCGCCCGCCGCGCCGCGAACGAGCCGGTGAGCACGCCGAGTGCGGTGGTGATCACCGACGCGAGCAGCAGTGCGAGGCTCACGGAGTCGAGCGTCGAGTCCACGTCCGACAGGCTGAGGACCTCGAAGTAGGCGTCTTCGTCGTCGGTCGGCAGCGGCCAGCCCACGGCGATGTTCGGCTCCCCGGCGATGTCGACGATCATCCTCGCCGGGACGCGATCGGCGATCACCCGATCGACGAGCTGCTGGGGGAGGACGGTCTCGTCGGCCGGCCGACTGGGTCGCCATGCGCCGGCGTACCAGATGATCGGCCGATCGACACCGAAGCTGTCGAGCCGCTGGATCGCCGGCTCGGCGGTGGGCGGTGAACCGCGCAGCGCGTCGGCGACGAGCGAGGCGTTGGCCCGGGCGGCCGATCGGGCGTCGTCGTCACGCTGCTGGATCACGTTGGACCGTGTGAACCCGTAGGTGACGAACGCGAGGAAGGCGGACAGGAACAGGGCACCGAGCGTGAAGATCAGCAGGATGCGCTGGCGCAGCCCGAGCGACCGCCGAGAGAACCGACCGGGTGCGGCGTCGGGGGCGCCGTCCTCGGTCACGTCTGGAGGCGATAGCCGAGCCCGCGCACGGTGACGACGTGGCGCGGGTTCGCAGGGTCCTGCTCGACCTTCGTGCGGAGCCGGCGGACGTGGACGTCGACCAGTCGGCCGTCGCCGAAGTAGTCGTATCCCCACACCTTGTCGAGCAGCGCCTCCCGGCTGAAGACCTTGCCCGGGTTCTCGGCGAGCTCGCAGAGCAACCGGAACTCGGTCTTGGTGAGGTGGACCTCGTTGCCGTTGTGGAGCACCTTGCCCTCCTCGGGCACGATCTCGAGATCGCCGAACACCAACCGGGCGTGGCCTGGTGCCGCAGGGCGGATGCGCCGCAGGAGCGCCCTGATGCGGGCCGACAGCTCCTTGGGCGCGAACGGCTTGGTGAGGTAGTCGTCGGCGCCCGCTTCGAGGCCGGCGACGATGTCGTGGGTGTCGTTCCGGGCGGTCACCATGACGACGGGCACGTCGCTCGACCGACGGATGGTACGGCACAGCTCGAAGCCGTCGATGCCCGGGAGCATGATGTCGATCAGCACGACGTCGGGTGCGGTCGCCGAGAAGAGGTCGATCGCCTCCTCGCCGCTGCCGGCCTCGTCGACCGTCCAACCCTCGTCCTCGAGCGCCAATTTGACCGCTGATCGGATCCGTTCGTCGTCTTCCACGGTCAGGATGCGCGTACCCACGACCACCATGATGCCGGAAAATCCTCCGGACGTGCGATCAATCGCGACAGCGCGCGTCCGCGAGCACCGCGAGGAACGCCGCGTGCACCCCCGGCGCGGCGACGACCATGTCGTCCGGTTGCGCCGTCCGACCGGCGCCGTCGGAGCTCACGGCACCGGCCTCCCGGGCGATCAGCTCGCCGGCGGCGGCGTCCCAGGAGTTGAGGTGGCGCTCGAAGTAGGCATCGAGCCGCCCGGCGGCGACGCAGCACAGGTCGAACGCCGCCGAGCCGAGCCGGCGGATGTCGCGGACCTCGCCGATCAGCCTGGTGACGATGCGCGCCTGGTCTCGGCGCACCGACCGGTCGTAGCCGAACCCGGTGCCGACCAGTGCGGTCGACACGTCGTCCAGGTCGCTCGTGTGGATCGGCCGTGCGTTGCAGGTCGCCCCGCCGCCGGCGTGCGCCGAGTAGAGCTCGTCGAGGGGCGGGACGTAGACCGCGCCGGCGATCATGCCGGCCCCGTCGCCGACGGCGACCGAGCACGACCATGCGGGTTGGTCGTAGACGAAGTTCGTCGTGCCGTCGATCGGATCGACGTACCACGATCGACCACTCGTCCCGCTGAACGCCGCGCCCTCCTCGCCGATGATGGCGTCGTCGGGCCATCGCGCCCGGATCGCGTCGACGATCGACCGTTCTGCGGCTCGATCGAAGGCCGTCACGAGATCGGTGTCGGACGACTTGGTGTCGCCGTCGACCGCACCCTGACGACGTGCGGCGAGTGCGACGCGTCCGGCGTCGGTCGCCAGCTGCTCGGCGAAGCTCCGGAGCTCGCGAGCGAGCTCGTCCGCGGCCGTGGTGGCGCTCATCGCGGCGCGTGCCCGGCGTTCTCGCGGTCGGCGATCTCGCGCCACTCGCCCATCGCTCGCAGCGCGAGCACCGAGACGATCGCCATGCCGGCGGCGCACACGACGGCCCCGATGAGGATGCCGAGCCCGCGTGGCACGGCGCAGTCGCCCTCGCACTGCACGTCGACGAGCGCGAATCCGATCAGCCCGCCGGCGAGACCACCGAGCAGGATGACCATGAACGCGATGACCCTCGCGCCGACGGGCGGGAGGGCGGAGAGCGAACGGTCCGGCACACAGGGCAGCGTACCT
>CBFCWS010000137.1:0-7922 GCA_965601765.1 uncultured Ilumatobacter sp.
CGCCGACGGGCACCCCGTCGGCGAACGGCCCGGTGACCGTGATGCCGGCCGGGCGGTCGGCCGCCGGCGTGATCGTCAGCCGGTCGGAGATCGCCAGCGTCGTCATCTCGGCGTCGATGAGGTGGTAGCCGTCGCTGCGCACCCCGGTCACCCGGAGTTCGAGCGTGAGCTTCGCCGGCGCCTCGACGGTGGCTGCGACGGCGGTCACGACGGGGTCACCTCGGCGTCGACCAGTCGACACCACTCCTCGAGCGAGAGCGTCTCCGGGCGCCGCTCCGGGTCGATGCCCGCCCGCTCGAACGTCGCGTCGTCGACGACGTCGCCGAGCGTCCGGCGGAGCATCTTGCGGCGGTGTGCGAACGCGATCCGCACCAGGTCGAACAGCCGTCGCGCGTCGACCGCCGGCGGGGTGTGCCGCACGATGCGGACGATCGCCGACTCGACGTTCGGGCGGGGGACGAAGACCGTCGACGGCACCCGGGCGACGATCGCCGACGACGCCCAGTAGGCGATCTTGACGCTCACCGCCCCGTACGCCTTGCTGCCGGGTGCGGCGACGAAGCGTTCGGCGACCTCGCGCTGCACCATGACGATCATCGACCTGACCTGCGGCACGCCGTCGAGCACGTCGCACACGAGCGGGGTCGCGACGTTGTAGGGCAGGTTGGCGACGAGCGTCCAGTCGTCGTGGGGGTCGAGCACGTCCACCCACCCGAGTTCGGTGGCATCGGCCTCGACGATCCTGACCGGTGTGGTGGCGTCGGCGACGACCTCCCGCAGGATCGGGACGATGCCGGCGTCGACCTCGATCGCGGTGACCTCGGCGCCGGACTCGGCGAGCGCCAGCGTGAGCGACCCCAGCCCCGGACCGATCTCGACGACGTGGTCACCGGGCCCGACCTCCGCCAGCCGGGCGATCCGGCGCACGGTGTTCGGATCGGCGACGAAGTTCTGGCCGAGGGCGCGCTGGGGAGCGAGTCCTCGCGAGCCGAGCAGGTCGTGGATGTCGGCGCGCGAGAGCGTCACCAGGTGACCCGGACCGGTACTGGTGCCTCGGTGAAGTCGGCGATCTCCGCGAAGGCGGTCGGGTTGAGCACCACCGCGTGGTCGTCGTCGACGCCGCGGTCGGGGACGATGTCGGCGATGCACTGCAGGCTGCGCTGATTGTCGAGATTCGTCACCGTGATCGTCCGGCCGAACGGTGCCCCCGTGGACGAGCAGCGCCTCGGGTCCCTGAGACTCGCGTCGTAGGTGCCGGTGCCGTCGACCCCGCCGACCGGGCGGGGGATTGCGATGACGGCGCCGCCGCCGTCTTCCGGTGGCGCGGTGCCGTCGAGGAACCCGGGGGGCATCGTGCCCATCGGGTCGTCGCCGCCGGGGGTGCCGTCGTCGTCGTCGTCGCCATCGCCGCCGTCGCCGTCGGCGACGTCGGTCGTCAACGGGACGACGGCCGTGGCCGGCGCGCCCTGGCCGTCGTCGTCACCGCCACGATCCAACAGGAAGGCGGCCGGGACGAGGATCGCCGTGATCGCGATCGCGACGAACAGCCGGCGGCGCTGTGCGAAGTCAGGGTCCACCGTCGTCCTCCGGCAACCCGAACGCACGGCACCCGTTGCGGTGGGTGGCCGCCGCGAACTCGTCGAGCGGCATCCCTCGTCGATCGGCGAGCGCCCGTGCGGTCGCGATCAGGTACGCCGGCTGGTTCGTGTGGCCCCGATGCGGGACCGGCGCGAGGTAGGGCGCATCGGTCTCGACGAGGAGGAGATCGTCGGGGACGAGGTCGGCGGCCGCGCGCACGTCGCCGGCGTTCTTGAACGTGACGATGCCCGACATGCTGACGAAGGCACCGCGATCGAGGCAGTGGCGGGCCTCGTCCGGTCCGCCGGTGAAGCAGTGGAAGATCGTGCGATCGGGGACGCCCTCGGCGTCGAGCACGTCGAAGGTGTCCCGCCACGCGTCGCGGGTGTGGATCACGAGCGGCAGGCCGTGCTCGTGGGCCAGCTGGACGTGCTCGGCGAACACCTGACGCTGCGTATCGCGCGGGCTGTGCTCGTAGAAGTAGTCGAGCCCGGATTCGCCGACCGCGACGACGCCGGGTGCGTCGATCAGGTCGGACACGCTGGCGGTCCCGTTCGTCGCGTCGTGGGGGTGGAGGCCGACCGTCGCCCACACGTCGTCGTGCTCGGCGGCGGTCCGGATCGCCGCCTCACTGGTGGAGCGGTCGCAGCCGACGGTCACCATCCGTGCGACCCCCGCCGCCGCGGCCGCCGCGACCGCCGCGGCGGTGCCGCCGGGCATCCGGTCGTCGTGGACGTGGCAGTGCGTGTCGAACAGGCGGATCATCGGATGGTCGTCACGCTCGTCACACGGTGCGTCGGGGGAACAGCGGATCGCCCTTGACGACGGTCGCTCCGCCGGCGTAGCCGCCCCAGCCGGCTGCCGCCGGGAGCCGCTGATCGGCGACGAGCCCGGTCAGCCCGATCCGTTCCCACACCTGCTGCGCCGTGGCCGGGATGGCCGGGGCCGCGAGCACGCTCACGATCCGGAGCGCCTCGAGCGCATCGCCCATCACCCGGTCGACCGCGTCGCCCGGCTCGAGCTTCCACGGCTCGTTGGCCTCGAGATGGCTGTTGGTCGCCCGGACGAGGGACCACGTCGCCTCGAGCGCCTTGGACGGTGCGACCTGGTCCCACGCCGCTTCGGTCTGCCGGAACGCGGCCGTGGCGGCATCGGCGAGGGGCCCGTCGACGCCCGGCGCCGGCCCGACGCCGCCGCACTTCTTGCCGACGACCGTCGCGACGCGGGCCGCGAGGTTGCCGAGGTTGTTGGCGAGGTCGGCGTTGTACCGGCCGATCAGGCCCTCGTAGCTGAAATCGCCATCGGAGCCGTACGGCGTCTCGGCGAGGACGTAGTAGCGGAAGCCGTCGACACCGACCGTGTCGACGAGGTCGAGCGGGTTGACGGCGTTGCCGCCCGACTTCGCCATCTTCTCGCCGTCGACGAGCAACCATCCGCCCACGGCCCAGCCCTTCGGCGGCTCCACGCCGGCCGACATCAGCATCGCCGGCCAGTAGACGCAGTGGTGGCGGATGATGTCCTTCCCGATCAGGTGGTAGTCGACGGGCCACCACTCGGTGTAGTCGCGCTCGGGGTCGCCGAACCCGATCGCGGCGAGGTAGTTGGTCAGGGCGTCGAACCACACGTAGGCCACATGGTCGGGATCCCACGGCAGGGGGATACCCCAGTCGAGGCTCGTACGGCTGACCGAGAAGTCGCGCAGACCGCTGCGGATCAGCCCGAGCGCCTCGTTGGCGCGGTGTTCGGGCTTGATCGCCCCCGGATGTGCGGCGTACCAGTCGAGCAGGCGATCCTGGAAGCGGCTGAGGCGGAAGAAGTAGTTCTCCTCCTCGTAGTGCTCGACCGGCCGCCGGTGGATCGGGCAGCAGCCGGGCGTCCCGTCGACCTCGACCAACTCGTCGTCGGCGTAGTACTCCTCGCACGCGACGCAGTACTTGCCGGAGTACACGCCGAGCTCGATGTCGCCGGCGTCGTAGCAGCGCTGCAGGAGCTCGGTGACGGCGGCCTTGTGGCGCGGTTCGGTGGTGCGGATGAAGTCGTCGTTGGCGATGTCGAGCCGCTTCCACGCATCCACGAACTTCGGGGCGATGTCGTCGCAGAAGGCTTGCGGGGACTTGCCGGCGGCCTCCGCGGCCTGCTGGATCTTGAGGCCGTGCTCGTCGGTCCCGGTCAGGTAGACGACGTCGTCGCCCATCAGGCGCCGCCACCGCGTGAGCGCATCGCCCACGATCGTCGTGTACGCGTGGCCGAGGTGTGGTTCGGCGTTGACGTAGTAGATCGGGGTGGTCGCGTAGAAGCGGGTCACGACCGTGACGCTACCGAGAACGAGACTGCACGGGAATGCGCCGCGCGCCCGCCCTCGGGTGGTGCGGCGTCGGGACATCGTCGGCCGTTCGCCGAGGTGGCGCCGTCGACGTGTTCGGTAGCCGGGCGATGCAGCGCGGTCTGTGCGAGGGGCGCCGGTCCCGCGCGAACCGTCGTCGTGATGGTGCGGACTCCGGTGGCGCGCGTCGCCGGAGCCGGCCGACTCGGCTCGCGATCAGCGCCGACGGAGCACGCTGGGGCGGCGGCGGGCGCCGATCTCGATGCCGACGGCCATGCTGGTCCCGGCGATCACCACGGTCACGACGCCGGCCATCGTGCGTCGGATGACCGTCTTGGTGCGCTGTGAGAAGTGCACGATCGGCCATCCGTGCCGGCGGGCGTGACGTTCGAGCTTGGCGTCGGGGTTGACCGCGACCGGGTGGCCGACGGCCGAGAGCATCGGGAGATCGCTCGCCGAATCGCTGTAGGCGTAGCACTGCTGGAGCTCGAACCCGTCGAACCGGGCGATCTCCGCGATGGCGTCGACCTTGCCCTGCCCGTAGCAGAACGGACCGTCGAGCTCGCCCGTGTACACGCCGTCGACCACGGCGCTGCGGGTGCCGATCCCGGCCGTCATGCCCAGCGCGATCGCCAGCGGTTCGACGATCTCGGCCGGCGCGGCCGACACGATGAAGGTCGCCCGCCCGGCACGATGGTGCACGTCCAGCAGGCGCCGCGCCTCGGGTCGGATCTTGCCGAGCAGCACCGGGAGGACGTGCTCGTTGAGCGCCATGAGGTCGTCCTGGCGCCGGCCGCTCACGAACCCGAGGATGCGGTCCCTGACCTTGTCGCTGGCGCCGTCGTCGTGGTCGCCCCGGAACTTGAACGTCGCCGCGCTGAGCGCGTCGCGCACGAGCTCGTGCACCGGCATCAGATCCATCGAGCGGGCTGCGAGGGCCAGGGTGAACGCCGACGAACCGGAGATCAACGTGCGGTCGAGGTCGAAGAAGGCGGCGCTCGGACCTCGCCGTGCGACGTCGACGTACTCGCTCACTCGCCCGATGGTAGCGAGGGCCGGGCTCAGGTGGAGGGCCTCCGCGCCAGCGTGTTGGCGAGGTCGTAGACGCGGCGCTTCGGCAGGTTCAGCTCGGTGGCGACCGCGGCGGTCGCGTCCCGCCGCGTCGCCCCGCCGTCGATCGCCCTCCGGAGCGCCCGTTCGATCGTCGCGTCGTCGACGTCGCCGTCGTCGGGCGGTGCGCCGCCGAGGACGATGACGTACTCGCCGCGGGGCCGGCCGAGATCGACGTCGCCGAGCGTGCCCCGTACGACGGTCTCGTAGAGCTTCGTCAGCTCGCGGCACACCGCGACCTCTCGTTCGGGGCCGCACGTCGTGCGCAGGTCGTCCATGGTCCGCTCGATGCGGTGCGGCGCCTCGTAGAGGATCGCCGTGCGGGCTTCGCCGGCGAGCTCGGCGAGGCGCTCGGACCGGGCGGCTCCCGTTCTCGGCAGGAACCCCTCGAACACGAATCGCTCGGTCGGGAGCCCGCTGAGCACGAGCGCGGTCGTCGCGGCGACGGGTCCGGGCACCGCGGAGACGACGTGCCCGGCCTCGACCGCGGCCCGGACGAGGGCCGCGCCGGGGTCGGAGATGGCCGGCATGCCGGCATCCGACACGACCGCGACGTCGTCACCGCGGTCGAGCAGCTCGACGACCTCGGCGATGCGGCGCCGCTCGGTGTGCTCGTTCGCCACCGCCAGCCGCGCGCCCGACACGCCGGCGTGCTGCAGCAGGCGGCCCGTGCGGCGCGTGTCCTCGCAGCACACGAGCGCCACGTCGGCGAGCACCTCGGCGGCCCGGGGCGAGAGGTCGGCGAGGTTGCCGATCGGTGTGGCGACGACCCACAGGGTGCCGCTCACCGGTCGTCGTCTCGGATCTCGAGCACGTCGCCGACCCGGAGACCCCAGCGCGAGAACGCCCCGTGCTCGGCCTCGATGACGGTGCTCGCCCGCCAGACGGGCACGCCGATCCGGTGCCGTCGGACGTGCATCGTCTTGACCACGCGGCCTTCGCCGTCGAGGAACGCGACATCGAGGTCGAACCGCATGCCCAAGGTGTGGATCCACCGGCACGGTCGCAGGACGATCGCGCCCTCCAGATGGTCGCGTCCGAGCAGTCCTCGTCGGCGGCCGGAGCGGGCGTCGGCGACCTCGGCCGAGGCGAGCACGCGTGCGTCGTCGGTCACCAGCCAGGGCACGCTGGTCAGTGTGCCACGCGACGTAGTGGGCCGGAGCCTTCGGGCGCCGGCGCCGTGCGGGCGCGCTCGCCTGCGCTCGCCCGTCGCCGGCCGTCGTGGCCTCAGGCGCCGAACGCGTCGTCGGAGAGCGACTGGAGCTCGGTGGTGGCCGGGCCGCTCAGGCCGCAGTAGTCGACCACTCCGTCGGTGGCCGACACGAGGTAGGGCTCGCCGACCTCGAAGGCGATGCCGCCGGTCAAGGCCTCGAGACCGGCGGGCGCCGTCAGCTCGACGGTCTGGGCTGCGGTCTGGTCGTCGGTGCCGGCGAACCAGTCGGTGACCTCGAGGACGACTCGCTCGCCGTCGACCTCGATCGCCGTCGCGGCCGCTGAAGACGTCGGCCGCCATCTCGGGCGCGGCGCGGCGGGCGAGGTGGCGCTGGATCGGTTCGAAGACCTCGCCGGCGACCGAGGTGAACCGTTCGCGGCGAGCGAGATCGGTGCTCCCGACCATCCCTTGCCCGGCACCCGCGCCATCCTGTCAGCATCGCGCCGGGAGTGGCGCAGGCCCGTGGCCAGGCCGCGCGCGACCCGTTGATCACACGTTGAAGCGGAACTCCATGACGTCGCCGTCGGCGACGACGTAGTCCTTGCCCTCGATGCGGAGCTTGCCGACGTCCTTGGCGGCGTTCCACGAGCCGAGCTCGAGCAGCTCGTCCCACTGGATCACCTCGGCACGGATGAACCCGCGCTGGAAGTCGGTGTGGATGCGCCCGGCGCACTCCGGGGCGGTCGATCCCTCGAAGAAGGTCCATGCCCGTGACTCCTTCTCGCCCGTCGTGAGGAAGGTGCGCAGCCCGAGCAGGTGGTACGCGGAGCGGACCATCCGGAACAGCGCGCCCTCGCCGAGGCCGAGGCCCTCCAGCATCTCGGCCCGTTCGGCCGGATCGGTGATCGCGGCCGCCTCGGCCTCGAGCTGGACGCACATCCCGATCACCTCGACCATTCCGGAGGCAGCGGGGTCGCCGGCGCCGTCGAACTCCGCCGCGATCTTCGACTCGGCGGCCGGGATCTCGTCGAGGTCGTCCTCGCCGACGTTGACGACCACGAGCACCCGGCGGTTCGTGAGCAGGAAGAACGGCGCGAGCTTCTCGCGGACGGCGGCGGTGAGACCGGTGCGGTACAGCGGGCGACCCTCGTTGAGCGCCGCGGCGGCCGTGCGCAGGGCGTCGAGGTCGTCCCCGAGCGTCTTGTCGAGCTTCGAGCGCCGCTCGACGTCGGCGAGCCGCTTCTCGACCGTCTCCAGGTCGGCGAGCGCGAGCTCCAGTTCCAGGACGCGCAGGTGCTCGAGCGGGTCGGGGCTGCCGGGGACGTCGTCGTCGGCGAACGCCCGCAGGACGAGGACGATCGCATCGACCTCGCGGATGTTCGCGAGGAACTTGTTGCCGAGACCCTCGCCCTTCGACGCACCCTCGACGAGGCCACCGATGTCGACCACCTCGACGGCGGTGTGGATCGTCTTCTTCGACGCGGACATCGCGCTGAGACGATCGAGCCGGTCGTCGGGCACTCGCGCGACGCCGATGTTGGGATCCTTGGTGGCGAACGCGTACGGCGCGGCGAGGGCCCCACCGCCCGTCAACGCGTTGTAGAGCGACGACTTGCCCGCGTTGGGCAGTCCGACCAGACCGAAGCGTTCCATGGAGCGGTCGATGCTATCCGTCGGGTGCGGCGTCTAGCCCGACGACGCGACGAGGGCGAGCGGCGGGTGCCGCTCGCCCTCGTGATGGGGGGATTGTGGGGGTGT
>CBFCWS010000138.1:0-7913 GCA_965601765.1 uncultured Ilumatobacter sp.
CCACGGGATACGCTGCCGAGGATCCGAATGCCGGTACCGGACCGGGAGGTCACTCGGCCCGGGGATCACCGAGGCGACGGCGTTGGGTCCGAGCCATGCGACCACACCGCGTCGCGCCGGCAGGTCGGTGACGAGCGATGCGGTCTGGAGTCCCTGGGCTCCCACCCAGGTGAGCCATCCCGAGATCAGCGCCAACCACGCGGCGTCCGACAGGTCGCCGAGCGCAGCGGCGATCTCCGCCGGGTCGAGGTCGTCGAACGCCTGGGCGAGGACCACTCCCGCGATCGCGATGGCAGCGAGGGTCAGTCCGACGCGCAGTGCGATGCGGAGCGCGCTCGCCCGCTCATCTGCGGGTTCGTCCCCGACCGGCGACTCCTGGACGCCGAGGTTCGATGCCGGATCCGGCGCGCCGTCCAGCGGCGCCGTGGGATCGGGGAGCTCGCCGGAGTCGGTCATGCGCGCGGCCGTCGGTGGCTCAACGGAACCAGCGGGCACCCCTGGTGCGTTCGACCCCGAGCGGGACTCCGCCGGCGAAGCGGCGCTCACCGACCTCGACCGACCACGAGATGTCGACGTCGTCGGCCGCGCCGGCCGCGATGCGTTCGCCGCGTTCGATCTCGATCGCCTTGAGCGCCTCGTCGATGCGGACCGCCTGCTCCTCGGTCGTCGCCGGCAGGTGGTAGGCGTCCCGGACGAAGCGGGTCATGTCGGCCCGGTAGTCGTGTCCGAACGACCCGAACTCGCCGGGGACGGTCACCATCGCGTTGGCGGCGTCGATCAGCACCTGCCAGAACGTGTTGACGGGCACCCAGTCCATGTCGGCCGGCACGTTGCGACCCCGCTCGTCGCGGAGCCACTCCGGCCGGCGGATCATCAGCTCGGGGCGGAGTGCGGCGATCGGATCGTTGTCGTGGGACAGGATGACCGCCCGCAGCCGGTCGCGCTCGGACGGGTCGAGCGCGGCGAGCTGCTCGTGGCGATCGAAGACGCGAACGGTACCGGGTGGCACGAGCTCGCTCGACCCGGTCGCCATCCCGTTGCGAGACCACTTCGCAAGCGCGGGGAGCCCGACCCAGTGCGCGCGGTCGATGCCGTAGTGGTCGAACCCGGCGATGCCCTGGGTCATGACGACGTCGCTCGCGGTCCACGCTCCCAGGCTCTCGCCGAAGATCAGGACCTTCGGGCGGCGTTCGGGTGGGCGTTCGGCCAACCGTTGCCGGATACCCCAGAGCAGCAGACGGAACTGCCCCTTGCCGAGGCCGACCTTCTGGACGGCGAGGAACGACGGGAACCGGCCGTACTGCACCGAACAGGTCGCGATGTCGCCGCGTGCCAGGAACTCGGCCGACTCGACCATGGTCTGGTCGACCCAACCGGTGCCCGTCGGGGAGACGAGCAGCAGGTAGGAGCGGTCGAACGCGCCGGTTCGTTCGAGCTCTTCGAGGGCCAGCTCGGCACGGCCCGTCGGGTACAGCGGTATCGAGTCGAAATCGACGTACACCCTGATCGGGTGAGCCTTCGCCGGCTCGCCCATCACCCGCTCGATCGCCTCCTCGTCGATGACGTCGGTGACGAAGCGGCGACCTTGGAGCCCGAGCTCGGCGAAGTCCGACACGCTCGTCGGCGACCCCGAGAGCAGCGGCGACTCGGGCGGACGCGAGTAGGCGGCCTCGACCTTCTCGTTCGCTCGCCCGATGTACGCCGTGCCGGCGTTGTACCCGACGGTGGCCAGCCATGCCCACAGCCCGGCGTTCGCGGCGCGGGCGAGCACGGCATGGCTCCGGCCGAGGCCGAAGTAGCGCACGAGCAGGTCTCCGCTCAGGCGGTAGACCACTCCGATCGCCGACCCGGCGGTCGAGACGACGATCGCGATGAGCAGCGCATCGACTCGCCCGCCGATCAGGCGGGCAGACGTGACGTGGAGTCCGGATGCCAGCCCCTGGTGGACCGACGTCCTCGGCATCAGGCTCGGCGAGTACGAATCGAGCGCCGACATCGTCTCGAGTGCGGCCGTCGAATCGCCGAGCAGGTCGAAGCGATCCGCGGTCCAGGTCACGCTGCGCCGTGCCGGTCCGACCAGCTTCGCAGCAAGCAGTGCGGCGGCGGTCCGGGCCGCGCGGCGACCGGTCGATGCTGGTGCGGACATCGCCGTATGTTGGCACGGTTCCGCCGTGCCGATCGTTCCGATTCGAAGATGCGCCCTGGCCGACTTGGCTCGGGGTCAGCCGGTGTCGGTTGCGCCGGTCTCGGTGTCGTAGGCCGACTGGTAGACGACCTCGTGGTCGCGTCGATAGTTCGTGATGAACGCCACGACGAGCGCGACGATCGGCAACGACATGAACGCACCCATCGGCCCGAACAGCGCGCCGCCACCGAGCGCGGCACCGAACGCGAGTCCGCCGTTGAGCGTCATCGTCTTCGCGCTCAGCCGAGGGCTGAGCCAATAGTTCTCGATCTGCTGGTAGACGAGCACGTACCCGAGCACGATCAGCGCGGCCACGAGACCTTGATCGGCGAGCGCGATCAGGATCGGCACGGCCCCGCCGATGTAGGTGCCGATCGCCGGGATGAACACCGACACGAAGCTCCCGAACAGCGACAGCGGGATCGACAGCGCCACCGACATCCCGACCGCGACGAGCACGGCGAAGAACCCGAGGCCGTTGATGATCATCAGGAGGAGGCGGGAGTAGAAGTACCCGCCCGTCTGGCGCACCGCCTCGTCGATCGTCCAGCCGAGCCGGTGTTGCTGCTCCGGGCCGAACCACGACAGGAACGAACGTTGGAGGCGGGGGAAGTCGGCGGCGAAGTAGAAGGTGAACATCGCGATCGTCGCCATCTGGAACAGGAACCCGATGCCCGTCGAGGCGATCGAGAGGACCCCGCCGATCACGTCGTCCGCCCATTCCTCCAAGCCGACCGAGGCTTCGGCCGCGGCCTCCTCGGTGTCGGCCTCGTCGACGAGGTCGACACCCAGATTGTCGTCGAACCACGTGTCGGCCTCGTCGAGCCACTGCTGGCCCGATTCGCCGATCCGCTGTGCGAAGTCGGCGATCGCCGGGATCAGCACGGCGATCAGGAGCGTCGCCGCCACGGCCCCGGTCAGGTAGATGGCACCGACCGCCGCGCCCCGGCGCCACCGGTAGCGCAGGTGGAGGTGGTTGACGCCCGGGAGCAGCGCGAGTGCGAAGAACATCGAGACGACGAGCATCGAGACGAGCGACCGGGCAGAGTCGGCGGCCCAGAGCACGAGCAGCGTGCCGAGGACGACACCGACGACCCGAAACAGGGTGCGGTACGAGACGGTCACCTCGTACACGCCGTCGACCGGCTGTGATCCGCTCGTCGGCCCGGTCGGTGTCGAGCCGGCATCCGGGCCCGGAGCGTCGGTCGGGTCGGTCGGCGGGAGGGCGGTGTGGTCGTCGCCCTCGGGCATGGCCCCAACGATGCCACCTCGCCGGCGGCCCGACGCGGACCCGCCGTGCCGGCGCGAGACGAACGGCAGGGTCCCGACCACGAACAGCCCGACCGGCGCGATTCCCGCCGTCAGGCCGAATGCTCTCACGGAGCGCTCGGATCGGCGCCACCGCACGTCCGCCGGCGGTGTCGGAACCGACGTCAGCGGTCGGTGGCTCGCGCCGGGACCGGTTCGTCCTCGATCGCGTCCGGCCCGGCGGGCAGCCACACGGCGAGCCACCACCAGAGCCCGAACACGACGGAGCTGAGCACGTGCCACACGCCGTGGAGCTGCAGCACGTCGTCGGGATCGCAGAGCGGGCTGTCGGTTCGTCCGAGGATCCATGCCGCGGCGGCCAACGCCGCGACGCCGCCGACGGCCATCGCGACCCACCGTCCGGAGATACGAGGTCGCGGTCGTCGGCCGCGGCGGGCGATCACGATCTCGAGGACCAGGATCGCAGCCACGGCGGCGGCGGTCAGCGGGGGGACGGTGCCGATCTCGATCACGGCCGCGAGCGTGGCGATCACGGTACCGATCGCGAACCAACGCAGATCGCGTTGGACGCGATCGGTGACGAGACGTGCGTCCTGGATCACCACGAACCACGCCGTCACCAGGATCGGGAGGTCGTGGGCCAACTGCGATCCCACAGGCTGTGGCCCGTGGAACATGACGCTCCCGACGCCGATCGCTGCGACGCATGCGCCGAACACGGACGTCCGCACGCGGTCGACGGGCCGGAAGAACATCGCTGCGACCACGACCGTGCCGACGGCGACGAAGGAGAAGCTGCTGAGCGCATTGATCGGCTGCACGAGCCAGCCGGTGCGCAGCTCCTCGCAGTCCGACGACCCGAGTGCATCGGCCGCTGCCGGCCAGGGGTTCATGGTCGTGCCGATCGGTGCGCCGATCGCCGTGTCGAGCCGAGGAGGACGGTTTCCACGTCGCGATGATCGCACGGTCGACCCATCGGTGTCCCGGCCGGTCGTCGAGCTCCTCACGGTGTTCCGGTCGACGTGCCGACCACGTGCGCGAGCGTGCCGCGCGCAGGTCTACGCAGCCGACGTGATCCTCGGCGAGGCTGCGGTGGTGGCGCCGTTCTCACGCGGGTGGTCGACGATGGCCGGAGCGATCCTCGTCGTCGGCTGCGGGTCGGCAGCGGCAGATCTCGCCGAGACGAGGCCCACCGACACCGCAGTCCCAGCACCGACCTCGGCACCGGTCGATGCGTCCGCAACGACGACGACGGCTCCCATCCACTCGCCGAGCAGGTCGTCGACCGAACCGACCACGCCCACCACCACGATCGCCGCGGCCGATACCACCTCGACGATCGCCGCGGCCGATACCACCTCGACGATCGCCGCCACCGGAACGTCGTCCGACACCAACGGGCCCGCGGCGGGTTGTCGCCGGCTCGAGGAGTTCGGTCCCGACGTCGGCGCCTGGTTGATCGTCAACGACGGCGTGATGGGTGGTCGGTCCGACGGCCGAGGCGCGATCGACGACTCGACGCTCAGCTTCTTCGGCACCGTGGTCACCGCCGGCGGAGGATTCACGTCGGTGCGGCTCCGGTTGGACGGTTCGGAGCTGGACGGCACCGAGCGCATCCGAGTACGGCTCCGACCCGACGACCGAACCTACGGCTTCACGTTCGAGGACGACCAGACGGTGCAGGGCCGCCCGATCTCGCACGGCTCCGATCTTCCCGGACCCACCGAGGTCGACGCCGACGGCTTCGCCGAGATCGAACTGCCGTACTCCGAACTGCGTCCCTCGATCTTCGGTCAGGCCGTGGACGCCGACCCGTTCGATCCGGACGAGGCGAGCGAGATCGGGATCATCATCGCCGACGGCATCGACGGCGACTTCGAGATCGACGTCGACTGGATCGACGTCTGCAGCTGAGGGCTTCCGAGGCCCCGCGGGGAGCGGCGACCGGTCAGTCGCGCTTGTTGCGCTTCCGGGCCGCCTTGGCGAGGCGGATCTGGGCGTTGCGGTCGCCCTCGTCCTTGGTCCACGTGCCGTCGGGGTGCATGGTCCACGACAGGGCCTCGTCGGCGAGCAGCTCGGCGAGCACCTGGTCGAGCTGGCGTCGGTGACCGGGGTCGTCGACCGGGACGACCGCCTCGACCCGGTTGTCGAGGTTGCGCGTCATCAGATCCGCCGAGCCGATCAGGTAGCCGCCGCGCTCGGGGTCGTCACCGAACTTGTAGATGCGCGAGTGCTCGAGGAACGGCGCGACCACCGACTTGACCCGGATGTTCTCGGACAACCCCTCCACGCCGGGACGGAGCCGGCACGTCGTCCGCATGATCAGGTCGATCGACGCGCCGGCCTGGCCCGCCTCGTACAGGGCGTCGATGATCGCCTCGTGCGCGAGGTGGTTCGCCTTCAACACGATCCGGCCGCCCTCGTGGGCCTGTGACCCGATCAGCTCGACGAGCCGCGGCCGGAGGGTGGTCGGCGCGATCAGGAGCCGGTCGGGTTCGAGCCCCTTGCTGTGCCCGGTCAGCATGTTGAACAGCCGGACGACGTCGTAGGTGATCTCCTCGTCGGTCGTGAACAGGGCGAGATCCTCGTAGAAGCGCGCGGTCGAGGGGTTGTAGTTGCCGGTCCCGATGTGCCCGTAGCGCCGCACCTGGCCGTCCTCGTCGCGCCGCACGACGAGCGCGACCTTGGTGTGCGTCTTCATCTCCACGAACCCGTACACGACGTGCACACCCGCAGCGCCGAGCTGTTCGGCCCACCGCAGGTTGGCCTCCTCGTCGAAGCGGGCCTTCAGCTCGACGAGCATCACCGCCTGCTTGCCCTGCTGGGCGGCGTCGATCATCGCCCGGACGATCGGCGAGTCGCCCGACGTCCGGTACAGCGTCTGCTTGATCGCCAGGACGCGGGGGTCGGCGGCGGCCTGTTCGATGAACCGCTGCGTCGACGACGCGAACGACTCGTAGGGGTGCTGCACGAGGTGATCGCGCTCGCGCAGCTGCTCGAAGATGTCGTCACCGGCGAGCGAGGCGACCTCGACCGACTTCATCCGCGGGCGCTTGAGGTCGGGGCGGTCGAGGTCGTAGAGCTCGCCGACCTCGCCGAGATCGAGCGGGCCCGGGGACGTGAACACCGCCTCCGGGGTCAAGTCGAGCTCGCGAGTCAGGAGATGGACCAGCTCGGCGGGCATACCGTGGGTGATCTCCAGCCGGATCGCGTCGCCGAACTGGCGATCGTAGATCTCCGACTCGATCGTCTCGCGCAGGTCGATGACGACGTCGGAATCGACCTCGTAGTCGGCGTTGCGCGTGACCCGGAACACGTGGTGGTCGACGATGTCGCGGCCGGGGAACAGCGGCTCGAGGTTGGCGCCGATCACCTCCTCGGCGCGGATCAGCTGGATCGGCCCGTCGCCGTCGTCGATGCGCATGAAGCGTGGCAGCGACGCCGGGATCTTGACGCGCACGAAGTCGGGCCCGCCGTCGGCGTCGTGGAACCGCACGCCGAGCGACAGGCTGAGGTCGGAGATGAACGGGAACGGGTGCGCCGGCCCCACGGCGAGCGGGGTGAGCAGTGGGAAGATCTCGGTCTCGAAGGTCTCCGTGGCGGATGCCCGCCCGGCGGGGCCGAGCTCGGCCCAGGGGTACAGCTCGATGCCCGCCTCGGCGAGCGCCGGGCGCAGCTCGTCGACCCACAGGCGGTGCTGGTACGCCGACAGCTCGCGGAAGCGTCGGAAGAGCTCGTGCAGGTGCCGCTCGGACGTGGCGTCACCGGCCATCGCCTTCTCGTGGAGCCCGACCAGGCGAACCCTGAAGAACTCGTCGGTCAACGACGTGAAGAACGAACAGAACCGCACGCGCTCGAGCAGCGGTTGGTCCGCGTCGGCAGCGCCGGCGAGGACACGCTCATGGTAGCTGAGCTCGGAAGCTTCACGGGACACCAGTCGGTCGTCGTCGGCGGGTTTCATCGGATCCTTCGATCGTTCGGGCGGGCGGGGTGGGGCGGCACCGGATGACCGGACCAGCCGCAGCATGGCACGACCGCCGACGCCGGTCGACCCGTCATCCGTCGAGGACGGGGAGCTGCCACAGCAGCGACTGCAGCAGGAGCGGTTCGTTGGGGTTGCGCTCGAAGACCTCGATCGCGTCGTGGATGTGCCGGACCCCGTCGGCGATCGAGTCCGGCCGGACGACCTCGCCGCCGACGAGCGCGTCGCGGTAGGTCGCCGCGACCGCGGTCAGTCCGGCGAGGAGCTCGTCGGTGCGGTGGCGGCGGAGCTCGCGCCGGTGTCGCTCGTCGAGCGCCTTGCGACCGCTGCCGCGCTCACCGAAGCGGGCCGCGCGCTCGTCGACCGCCGCGATCTCCTCGAGGTGGCGCGCCTTCAGGGGCTCGGCGGCATCGGCGACCATCGCCATCAGCTCGTCGACCACCTGCATCACGGTGGCGCCGGTGCCGTCCAGCCGGC
>CBFCWS010000139.1:0-7904 GCA_965601765.1 uncultured Ilumatobacter sp.
CAGGCATCTCGTCGACGCGGCGCTCCGTCGGCGCTCGGGCAACTCCGCGTATCACGGCTCGCCGGGCGCGCTCTGGATCGGTGTGATCGTGCAGCCGACTCGTCGTCCAGCCGGCCGCGTACAGTCTGCGTCGATGGATGTCGGGCGACTGCTCGAGCGGGCCGCCGCGGGCGACCAGCAGGCGTGGGACGAGATCGTCGACGGCTACGCCGGGCTCGTCTGGTCGGTCGCGCGCGGCTATCGGCTCGGCGCCCTCACCGACGACGTCGTCCAGACGGTGTGGCTCCGGCTCGCCGAGCACTGCGAACGCATCCGCGACCCGGAGCGACTCTCGTCGTGGCTGGCCACGACCACACGCAACGAGGCGCTCCGCGTCGCTCGCAGGCAGCAGCGCTCGGTGAGCATCGGCCACTACCAGGACGAGGCGGACGACTCGGTGTCGACGCTCGACGAGCTCGCCGCCGACGACGACACGCTGCAGCACGTCCTGCGGGCGTTCGCCCGGCTGCCCCGGCGCGACCAGGAGCTGCTGCGGCTCGTCTGCGCCGTGCCACCCATCGACTACGCCACGATCGCCGAGCTCCTCGGCCGATCGATCGGCAGCATCGGCCCCTCCCGCAACCGTGCGCTCGCCAGGCTGCGGCGCCTGCTCCCGCCCGGGCTCGACGACGTGCCGGGCCAGAACCGAAAGGACCGCCCGGAATGACCGCGCCGGACCACGACCAACCCTCCGACGACGAGCTGGTGGCACTGCTCGGCGACGCCCTCGCCGCCGCCGACCCGGTGCCTCGCCACGTCGTCGACGGCGCGAAGGGTGCGTTCACGTGGCGCACGATCGACGCCGAACTGGCCGAGATCGCGTTCGACTCGGCGCGCGATCTCGCCGGTGTCCGCAGCACGGGGTCGAACCGCGAGCTGACGTTCCAGGCGCCGGGCGTCGAGATCGAGGTGATGGTGATCGACGAGGCCTCCCGGCGCCTCGTCGGACAGCTCGTCCCACCCGGTCGGCATGCGATCGACCTCGTCAGCGAGGACGGGGTCGCCTCGGCCGAGGCCGACCGTCTCGGTCGCTTCGCGTTCGACGAGATCGCCGTCGGCCCGGTCCGCCTCGTCGTGTTCGGTGAGGACGGCGCGCCGCTCGTGCAGACCGAGTGGATCGTGCTCTGATCGCCGTCACGGACGGACGAGCGCGCCGAGCACCGCCTGGAACTTGGCCCGGGTCTCGGCCAGCTCGGCGGCGGGGTCGGAGCCCTCGACGATCCCGGCGCCGGCCCAGAGCCTCGCGGTGGTGCCGTCGAGCTGGGCACTGCGGACGCTGACGGCGAACTCCCCGTTGCTCGCCGCATCGACCCATCCCGTGGGGCCGGCGTAGCGACCGCGATCGATGCCCTCGACCGCGCCGATGTGGTCGATTGCAGCGGCCTGGGGATGACCGCCGACCGCCGGCGTGGGGTGGAGCACGTCGACCAGCTCGAGCACCCCTGCCCGGAGAGCGTCGAGCACCCCCTCCACGCGCGAGCCGAGGTGGTGCACGTTCGGCAGCGTGATGATGGTCGGTTCGGGCTCGGCATCGACGTACGAGCAGAAGGGGAGCAGTCGGTCGAGCAACCAGTCGATCGTGATCTGGTGCTCCCAGCGGTCCTTGTCGCTGGCGAGGAGGCGGGTGATCGCGCGCTGGTCGCGCACGGGATCGTCGGAGCGCGGTGCGGTCCCGGCGAGCGGGTGGGCGCTGACGATCCCGTCGATGCGGGCGACGAGGATCTCGGGCGATGCCCCGACGAACCCGTCGACGGCGAACAGGTTGGCCGAGCCGAAGGTGTCGGCGAGTCGATCGATCACGAGCGCCGGGTCGACCGGGTGGTCGGTGACGAGCTCGAGCTCGCGTGCCAGCACGGCCTTGTCGAACGAGCCCGCCCGGATGCGGTCGACCGTGCCGGCGACGCGCTCCCGCCAGGTCTCGGGAGCGATCGGGCTGCGCAGGTGGTAGTCGGTGGGGTGCGGTCCCGCCGGCACGGGCCGGGCGAGTGCGGCGTCGACCTCCTCGCGCGCCGCGTCGAGGTCGGGCGGCGGGTCGCCGACGACGGTGAGCCACCGCCGACCGTCGCGGGCCTGCCCGAGCACGATGCGCGGCACGATCAGCGTGCCCGTGGCGGAGCGGTCGAACGGCAGGGTCACGAGGGCGACCGCTCCGGTCCCGGGGCCCGTCACCTCGGCGTGGCCGGGTTCGATCGACTCGACGAGGCGTGCCGTCTCCGCCGGCCGGTCGACGGCGACGGCGGCCGACCCGACGGCGGTGCCCAGACCGGCCAGCGTCGCCTCCCGTCCCCGCCACAGCATGCCCGTGCGCGCACCGAGGCGCACGAGATCGATCGGTTCGAGGAGTCGTGCGGTCTCGGCCTTCACGCCGGCCATCGTACGAAGTCGACGGGCGCCTCGGCAGCGCCGTTGCCCGAGGTTTGCTGACAGACTGACCGGGTGGACCGGATCTTCACGGCGACCCTCGATGCCGACGTGGACGACGTCCGGGCGATCCTTCGGGACCTCGACACGTACGAGCACTGGATGGCGCTGGCCGATGCGGTCGCCGACGCGCCGGCCGACGACGAGGACGAAGGCCCCGCACACTTCGTCACGCTCGTCGCCCGGCTCGGTCCGCTGGCCCGCCGGAAGCGCCTGCGGATGGTGCGCACCGCCGTGACGCCCGAGGGGGCGCGGTTCGAACGTCGCGAGATCGACGGACGTCCGCACTCCGACTGGTGCCTCGACGCCCGTGCGGTGCCGTCCGACGAGGGCGCCGAGGTCTCGATGCGGCTGGAGTACCGCGGGCGCCTGTGGAGCGACGCGCTCGACCGCGTGCTGTCGGCGCACGTCGACGGTGCGGTCGACGGCCTCGCCGGCTTCGCCGCGGCCCGATGACCCAGGTCGTCGCGCTCGCCGTCGAGCAGGGCCCGGCGTTCGTCGACCTGCTCCGACGCGAATGGGACGACGGTCACGCCGTCGCCGTGCTCGCGCCCGGGCTGCCCGACGCCGAGCACGCCCGCGTGCTGGCCGCCGTCCGACCGACGCACGTCGTCGACGGCGCCGGCAAGCGGCCCGTCGGCGGCGGGGTCGAGGCCGAGCCGGGTGACGCGCTCGTCATGACCACCAGCGGGTCGACCGGTGCGCCGCGGGCCGTCGTGCTCACCCATCGGGCGGTCGAGGCGTCGGCGCGCCTCACCTCACACGCGCTCGCGATCGATCCGGGTTCCGATCGCTGGCTGTGCTGCCTCCCGGTGTGGCACATCGGCGGCATGTCGGTGATCACCCGCTCGCTCACGACCGGCACGGCCCTGACCGTCCACCCGCGGTTCGACGCGGCGGCGGTCACGGCCTCCGCCGCGGACGGCGTCACCCGGGTGTCGCTCGTCACCCGGGCGCTCGCCGCGGTCGACCCTGCCCTGTTCGCAACGGTGCTGCTCGGTGGCGCAGCCCCGCCGCCGGAGCGTCCGCCCAACGTGATCGCGACGTACGGGAGCACCGAGACCGGATCGGGTGTCGTGTACGACGGCCGCCCGCTCGACGGCGTCGAGCTGCGCACCGACGACGGCGGCCAGCTGTGGGTCCGGTCGCCCACGCTGCTGCGGTGCTACCGGGACGGTTCGAACCCCACGACCGCCGACGGGTGGTACCCCACCGGCGATGCGGGAGCGATCGACGAGGCGGGCGTCCTGCACGTCCACGGCAGGCTCGACGACGCGATCGTGACCGGCGGGGAGAAGGTCTGGCCCGCCCGGCTGGAACGGCGGCTGAGCGAGCTCGGCGGCGTCGCCGCCGTCGCCGTCGTGGGGCGCCCCGATCCCGAGTGGGGCCACGAGGTGGTGGCCCTGATCGAGGTCGATCGGGCGGCGACGCCACCGTCGATCGACGAGGTGAAGGCCCACGTCCGCGCGGTCCTCCCGGCGCACTACGCCCCCCGGGCGGTCGTCCCCGTCGACGAGCTCCCGCGCACGCCGTTCGGCAAGATCCGCCGCTCGGCCCTCGCGCCGATGGTCGCCGGCTCGGCGCCGGACCGGTCGGCGGGGGACCGGTCGGCGGGGGACGGGCCGGGCGGGTCCCGGACGCCTCGTCCGGCGACCGAATAGGATCGCACGGTGCGAACCGTCTCGGACATCTTCCGCGCCGACCGATGGGTCGAGGTCGCGGGTTTCGACTTCACCGACATCACGTACCACCGTGCCCGCGACGTCGGCGCGGTGCGCATCGCGTTCGACCGGCCCGAGGTCCGCAACGCGTTCCGGCCGCACACGGTCGACGAGCTGTACCGTGCGCTCGATCATGCACGCATGAGCTCCGACGTCGGGTGCGTGCTGCTCACCGGCAACGGTCCGAGCGAGCGCGACGGTGGATGGGCGTTCTGCTCGGGCGGCGACCAGCGGATCAGGGGGCGTGACGGCTACCGCTACACGACCGGCGACGGTGGGGGTGCCGTGACCGCCGAGGCGATCGACCCGGCCCGGGCCGGCCGGCTGCACATCCTCGAGTGCCAGCGCCTGATACGGATGATGCCGAAGGTGGTCATCGCCGTCGTCCCCGGGTGGGCGGCCGGCGGCGGCCACTCGCTGCACGTCGTGTGCGACCTCACGCTCGCGAGCGCGGAGCACGCCCGGTTCAAGCAGACCGACACCGACGTCGCGAGCTTCGACGGCGGGTACGGCAGCGCGTACCTCGCCAAGCAGGTCGGCCAGAAGCGTGCCCGCGAGATCTTCTTCCTCGGTCGCACGTACACCGCCGCCGACGCCCACGCGCAGGGCGCGGTGAACGAGGTGGTGCCCCACGACGAGCTCGAGGACGTGGCACTGGACTGGGCGACGGAGATCTGCGCGAAGTCACCCACGGCGCAGCGGATGGCCAAGTTCGCGTTCAACCTCGCGGACGACGGTCTCATGGGCCAGCAGGTGTTCGCCGGCGAGGCCACCCGGCTCGCCTACGCGACCGACGAGGCGCAGGAGGGGCGCGACGCCTTCCTCGAGAAGCGCCCACCCGACTGGAGCGGGTTCCCCTACGCCTACTGACGGTCAGCCGGCGGGTCTGCCGGCCGGCCACCAGTCGGTGACGAGCTCGGCGGTTCGTGCCGGCGCCGCGAGCTGACAGGCGTGGCCGGTGCCGGCGACCCGGCGGACGCTCACCGGACCGCCCAGGCCGGCAGCGAGGCGCCCGCCGATCGCGACGAACTTCGGGTCGTCGGCACCGGCGAGCACGAGCGTCGGCAGCGTCAGCTCGCCGAGCCGATCCCACATCGGTTCCATCGATCCCGTGCCCCGGTGCTCGAACGTCGCAGCGACGCCGGAGCCCCAGTGCCGGAGGCGTGCGTCGCGCAGCTGCTGCTGCGGGTCGAGGTCGGCGAACAGCGCGAGCGCGAGCCAGCGGTCGAGGAACCTCGCCGGGCCCTCGGTGCGCAGCCGGGCGGCGATCTCGGCGTCGGCGGCCCGCCTGGCGGCGCGGTCGGCGGCGTCGTCGAGACCCGCCGTGGCGCCGATCAGCACCAGTGCGGACACGACGCCCGGCCGGTCGAGGACGGCCCGCAGCGCGAGGCGACCACCCATCGAGTAGCCGACGAGGATCGGCCCGGCGCGCCGGTGCGGCTCACCGGGGTGCGGTGCTCGTCGCGAGCGTTCCGAGATCACGCCGGTCGTGTCGGCGAGCAGGTGCGCGGCGACCTCGAACGACGCGGCGTCGTGTCCGCTGTCGCCGTGGCCCGGGAGGTCGACCGCCCACACGGCGAAGCGCCGCCCGAGGTGCTCGGCGAACTCGCCCCAGCAGTGGCGGTTCTGCGTGACGCCGTGCGCCAGCACCAGGGTCGGCGAGTCGGCGGCTCCGGCGACGAGCTCGGCCGTGAGGGGCTCGTCGATCCGCTCGCCTGCGCTCACGGCCGTCCCGCCGCTGGACGCCGGGCTCGGGCGATCCGGTCGGGTGGGTGCTGCGTCGTCACGGTGGACATGCGTACCCGCTCGCACGGGCGCGGTCAACGTCGGGTCGCCCAGGCGGTGCGCCGCATCGCCTGCGCCCGGGTCTCGAACCGGCCCCGCCGGTAGATTCCGCACATCGACGCCATCACACGCCGGGCCAGGCCCGAGTCGACGCGGTTGCCACCGACGGCACGACGCCGGGTTCGTCGTGGCTGAGCACCCGGCCGACGACGGGAGCGGGGTCGACGCGGCCGACCGCGTCGGGACGGCGAACGCGACGTTCGCCGCCACGCTCGTCGACCAGCTCGCCCGTTGCGGCCTGACGCACGCGTTCGTCGCGCCCGGCTCACGCTCCACACCGATCGCAGTGGCGCTCGCCGACCGCACCGATCTGCGGGTCGAGATGATGCTCGACGAGCGGTCGGCTGCGTTCGCCGCCCTGGGCTGTGCTCTCCAGAGCCGACGCCCGGCGATCGCCGTGTGCACCTCGGGCACGGCGGCGACCCACTTCCACGGTGCCGTGGCCGAGGCGGGGATCAGCAGGGTCCCACTGATCGTGTGCACCGCCAACCGCCCGCCCGAGCTGTGGGGCGTGGGTGCACCGCAGACGATCGACCAGACCGACCTGTACGGCGTGAGTGGGGCGACGTTCCACCGCTCACGGCCGCCCGACGACACCGACCCGTCCGAGTGGCGCGAGCTGGCCAACACCGTGTGGGCCGCGGCGCTGTCGCCCGGACCGGTGCAGCTCGACTGTCCGTTCCGCGAGCCGCTGTGGGCGAACCCGGAGTCGCTGCCGGCGCCGATCCCCACACCGTCGCCGCCCGACCCGCCGGGGGCGACCGCCGACGACGTCGCCGACGTGGTGGCGACGATCACCCGGCGCGGCGCCGCCTGCGGGGTTGTGGTGGCCGGACGTGGCGAGAGCGATCCGCAGGCGATCGCCGACGTCGCCGACCGGCTGGGTTGGCCGGTGATCGCCGACCACCGCAGCGGAGCGCGCACCGACGGCGCGCTCCGACGATTCGACACGATCCTCCGCGACGCCGACGGTCTGCGCACCGGGATCGACCACGTCCTGTACTTCGGTGAGACGCTGTCGAGCAAGGTGCTGTCGCAGACGGTCGCGGCCGTCGCGGCGGGCGGCGGGACCGTCCACCGCTTCGTGCCCTGGTCGCGCACGATCGATCCCGAACGGTGCGCGACCGCGCAGATCCCGGAGCGTCTGGCGGCTGCCGAGGTCGGTGCGGCCCTGCACCGGACGTCGGTGGCGCGCGTCGACGGCTGGCGCGAGCGCTGGGTGCGGGCCGACCGCTCCGTCGTCGAGCAGCAGGCGTCGCTCCTCGAACCGGGCTCCGAGCCGGCCGTCGCCGCACACGCGCTGGCCGACGTGCCGCGGGGTGGTGCGCTCGTCGTGTCGTCGTCGATGCCCGTGCGCGACCTCGAGTGGTTCGGTCCGCCCCGATCGGACGTCGCCGTGCACTCGAATCGGGGGGCGAACGGGATCGACGGGGTCCTCGCCACGGCGATCGGCGTCGCGACCACCGGTGTCGCCACCCTCTGCCTGGTCGGCGACGTGGCGCTGGTGCACGACAGCTCGTCGCTCGCCGCGCTGTCCGGGCGGTCGGTCGATCTCACGATCGTGGTCGTCGACAACGACGGCGGCGGCATCTTCCACTTCCTGCCCCAGCGCACCCAGCTCCCCGCCGAGCGGTTCGAGCAGCTCTTCGGGACCCCGCACCGCACCGACCTCCACGCCCTCGCCGCAGCGCACGGGATCGCCGCCGAACCGTACGTGGCCGACCTCGACCTGCGGCCGCACGGCGTGCGCCTCGTGGTCGCCGCCACCGACCGCGTGGGCCAGCACGATCTCCGGCAGCGGCTGGCGGCGGTGCGACCGATCATCGGGTGACGGTCGGGTGACCGGTCGGGTGCCGGGTCCGAGCCGGTGTCGACCGT
>CBFCWS010000140.1:0-7903 GCA_965601765.1 uncultured Ilumatobacter sp.
GGACCGACGACAGCACCGCGACCGCCGCGAGGATGCCGGCGAGCAACGAGAGCAGCCAGATCCACTCGATCCCGCGCAGGGTCGTGCGCGCCGTGTGCAGATCCCTGCGGAGCAACGCCTTCAGCACGAGTGCTCCCTCGTGCACGTTGCGGATCAACCGCTCGTAGATGCCGAGGACCAGTGCCACCGTCCCACCCGACACACCGGGCACGATGTCGGCGGTCCCCATGGCGAAACCGCGGACAGCCTGACTGACCGCGGTCGGCACCTGCACGACGGCCGAGGCTATCGCCACCGTGACGAAGCAAGCCTGGCTTGCTTCGTCACGCCGGCAGGGTGACGTCGAGCAGTTCGGTGCCGGGGCAGACGTCGGTGAGGCGG
The DNA here is from genome assembly GCA_965601765.1 of uncultured Ilumatobacter sp. Lineage (GTDB taxonomy): Bacteria > Actinomycetota > Acidimicrobiia > Acidimicrobiales > Ilumatobacteraceae > Ilumatobacter. Next base: position 382 of record CBFCWS010000140.1, read on the forward strand.
TAGCGCACGCAGCCGGGGATCGCGACGGCGCTGCCGTCGACGAGACGATCGGTGCGGTCGTCGGTCTCGAAGGTCACCGCACCGGTCAGCACGACGAGTTGGGCGAACTCGGTGTCGTGCGTCACGTGGGCGGGATCGGCCACGGCGTCGGCGGCCGGGCGGGCGACGCGGACCCCGGCCAGACCGTCGGTCGCGGCTGCGACGCCCGTGTCGCGGTACTCCCAGCCGTCGATCCGCCACGGCCGGTGGGGGGCATCGGCCGAGATGTGGCGGACGAACCGTTGTCCGTCCCAGGTCCGGTCGGCCGGCCCGAGACCGTTCGGCAGGTCGAGCGCGTGGTCGGCGATCGTCTCGTGCCACGCCGGGCACCCGATCTCGACCACCTCGAGGCCCGGCGACGCCTCGAGCACCCGGTGGCGGATCTCGGGCGGCTGGATCACCCCGTCGCCGGCGCGGAGGACGAACGGCTCACCCTGGTCCTCGTACACGACCCGCACCCAGCCGGACTTCACGAAGATCAGCTGGAACCGGATCCGGTGGAAGTGCACGTAGTCGGGGACCGGGCCGCCGTCGGGGATCGAGATGAGCGAGGCGATGAACCGACCGCCCCACCGGTCGGGGAGGAGATCGCGGTAACGCATGCCCGCGCGCCCGATCCCGGGCTGGCCGTCGGCATGGCTCACGGTGAGCGTCGGCACGTTGTCGGGGACGTGGAGAGGGACCTGCGTCGGGGCGTACTGGATCGTCGAACCACCGGGCAGCCTGCGCTCGCCGACGTGGCGGTCGCTCGTGACCCGCAGCGTGACCGGCGACGGATGATCGGCGGCGACGAGGCGGACGCGGACGCCGTCGTTCGAGACGATCGCAGTGTCGGGCGCGTCGGCCGGGAAGATCGCGTCGATGCGGAACCCGACGTCGTCGACCAGGTGGGCGAGGTCGGCATCGAACCGGTCCGTCGCGAGGACGACCTGGGTATCGCTCGCAGCCATGGGCACGACGGTATCGAGTGTCAGCCCGGGTGACGGGGTGGAGCGTGCGGTCACGCCGCGCGCCGTCGCCGGTGGGCGTCGCCCGGACGAACCCGCCTGTCCCGATCGCGGCCGGCTCGGTCAGGGCCGGCTGGGGCAGGCGCGGCCGCTGGGCGACGGCGGGCCCGGCGGAGTCGTGTCGGCCTGGTGGGGCGTCCCGTGTCGGTCCGGTTGCGGCCCGGTATCGATCGGTGTCACGCCCACCAGACCGCGGACCGGGCGGCCAGCCCGGCCCCGACGACCATCACGAGGCACTCGACGACCTGCTCGACGGCGCCGAGCGCGTCGCCGACCAGCCCGCCGATCTTGCGGACCGACAGCACGACGACGGCGACGGCGCCGACGACCGCCGCCGCGGCGAACGGCCCGGCCCACCACCCGGCGGCCGCTGCCGACACTGCCACCGCGAGCGCCGCCGAGGCGGTCGCGAGCGGCCACCCCAGCGCCTCCGACGACGTCACGCCGAGCCCGGACGTGCGGGCCGGTCGCGCCGACTTCACCGCGACCACGGCCGCGCCGCGCCCGAGGGTGTGGGCCGCCACGGCGACCGCGAGCAGCGCCGCACCCGGCGCGATCGACGCGAGGGCCACGACACGCAGGAGGATCGACGACGAGAGCGCAGCGACCCCGTAGGTGCCGTGGCGCGAGTCGTTCAGGATCTCGAGGCGCTGCTCGGGAGTCCAACCGCCACCGAAGGCGTCGGCGACGTCGGCGAGGCCGTCCTCGTGGAACGCGCCGGTGACGAGCAGCCCGACGACGACGGCGACCGCGGCGGCCACGGTCGACGGCAGGACCTCGCCGAGCGCGACGGCGACCCCGCCGACGACCAGGCCGATCAGCGCCCCGACGACCGGGAACCACGGCAGCACGCGATGGTGGGGGACCGGCTCGCGGAGGTGGATCGGGATCCGCGTGAGGAACTGGACGCCGCCGAGGAACCCGCTCACGATCCGAACCACTCCTCGAAGGTCGGCACCTCGACGACGCCGGCGCACGCCATGGCAACGATCGGGATCACGACCGCGGCCCCCGATCCCTCGCCCAGGCGGAGGTCGAGATCGACGATCGGGGTCAGGCCGAGATGGTCGAGCACGAGGCGGTGCCCGCGTTCGGACGAGCGATGCGCGGGGAGGCAGTGATCGAGCGCACCATCTGCTCCTTCGGCGATCAACAGCGCCGCCGCGCCGGCCAGGAAGCCGTCGAGGAGCACCGGCAGGCGACGGTGCCGGGCGCGCGCGATCGCGGCAGCCATGGCGGCCAGCTCGGCCCCGCCGACCTCGCGCATGACCTCGTCGGGCCCGGCCGCCGGGCGGATCCGCGCGACCGCTGCGGTCACAGCGTCGATCTTGCGTCCGAGCCCGTCGTCGTCGACGCCCGTGCCCCGGCCGACGACGTCGGCGGGGTCGGCGCCGGTCGTCGCGGTCACGATCGCGGCGGCGGCGGTGGTGTTGCCGATGCCGAGCTCGCCGACGACCAGCAGGTCCGCTCCGCTGCCGGCGGCGCGGTCGACGGCGTCGGCCCCGGCACGGACGGCCTCGGCGTATCGCTCGCGATCCATCGCCGGTTCGACGCGGATGTCGCCCGTCGGGCGGCCGACGCCGACGTCGACGGCCTCGATCGAGGCCCCGGTCGCGCCCGCGAACACGTTGATCGTCGCCCGCCCCGCCTCGACCGCCGCGAGCATCGAGGCCGTGACGTCGGCGGGAAAGGCGCTGACACCGGCCGCCGCCACGCCGTGGTCGGCGGCGAACACGACGACCGCCGGATGCTCGACGCGCGGCGACGCGGTCCGCTGCCATGCACCCACGTGTACCGCGATCTCGTCGAGCCGCGCGAGGGCCCCCGGCGGCCGCAGCACTCGGCCGGCGCGCTCGGCGATCGCGGCGGCTGCGGCGGTGTCGGGCGCCGGCATGTCGACGAGCAGGTCGGCGAGCGGGGCGGTCACCGGCGCATCATGTCACGGGCCGGTCGCGACCTCGTCGAGCGTGAGCACCCGCCCGGCGACCAGCAGCACGGCGTCGTCGACCGCTGCCGCCCAACGTTGGTTCACGAGGCCGAGCAGGTCGCGGTAGCGGCGCGTCGACTCGTCCGCCGGGACGATGCCCCACCCGACCTCGTTCGACACGACGGCGATGCCGGCCAGGCCGGCGGCACGTGCCGACCTCACGGCCGCGTCGACGGCGGCGAGCGTCACCTCGTCGCCGCGTCCGTGGTGCATCATGTTGGCGACCCACGTCGTCAGGCAGTCGAGGATCACGAACCGACCGGACGCCGCCGCGACGACCTCGGCGATGTCGATCTCCTCCTCGACGGTGAGCCACTCGTCCGGTCGCGCTCCCCGGTGGCGCCGGATGCGGGCCTCGAGATCGTCGTCGCCGGGGATCAGCGGGCACGTGGCGAGGTAGGTGACGGGCGCCGGCTGGGCGCCGGCGAGCCGTTCGGCGTACGTCGACTTGCCGGCCCGCGCGCCGCCGAGCACGAGTGTCGACCCCGCGATGCCCACGTCAGTAGTCGATGCCGCGCTTGGCTCGGATGCCGGCCTGGTACGCGTGCTTGATCTCGCGCATCTCGGTGACCGTGTCGGCGATCTCGATGAGCTCCGCCGGCGCATCGCGCCCGGTGATCACGATGTTGACGTGCTCGGGTCGTCCGGTGATCGTGGCGACGACGTCGGCGGTGTCGATCCAGCCCCACGTGCACAGGTAGGTGAGCTCGTCGCAGATGACCAGCTGGTGCTCGCCGGCCTCGATGATCGCCTTGGCAGCCGCCCAGCCGTCGCGGGCGAGCGCCTGGTCGGCGGCGAGGTTGTCGGAATCCCACGTGAACCCGTCGCCGAAGAGGTGCCACTCGACGCCGAGCTCCCGCCCCATCTTCTCCTCGCCGACCTTCCACTCGCTCGACTTGATGAACTGTGCGACGGCGACCTTCCAGCCGGCAGCGAGTCCGCGGAGCATCACACCGAACGCCGCCGACGACTTGCCCTTCCCGTTGCCGGTGTTGACGACGACGAGCGACGGCGCCGACCGGAGGTCGTCGGGTCGGGGATCGTCGGTGAGGGCATCGGTGGTGCCGTTGCCGGCTGCGGGCGGGTTGGTGTCGTCGCTCATGAGGATCATCAGCGTACGAGTCTGGGATGCGCGTGGCTCGACCGTGTAGCGTGTCCACGGCACGGTTGGTGCGAAGTCCGGTGAGAGCCCGGCGCTGTCCCGCAACGGTGATGCCTCGTGGCCCCGGCGAAACGCCGAGGTGGCGGGGACGAGCCCGGTCGAACCCTTCCGCTGCGCGATGACACCCTCGAGGCAAGGGCGGTTTCGCACCACCGGTTCGCCGGTGACGGGCCCACTTGTCCTCCCGACGTGGAGGAAGACGTCCATGAAGATCAAGCACGTGGTCGGCACCTTCGCCGGCCTGTCCTTGCTGGTCGCGGCCTGCGGCGGCGACGACGGGGCCTCGGTGACCGACCTCGGAGCCGACGAGGACGGGTCCGGATCGGCATCCGAGTCCGGCACCGGGAGCGCCAGCGAGCCCGGCTCGGGCGACGAGGGGGATGCCTCGGGCAGCGCCAGCGAGCCCGGCTCGGGCGACGAGGGGGACGCCTCGGGGAGCGCCAGCGGACCGGTCGCGGGTGACCCGACGTCGGGTGACGAGGGGGCGATCCCCACCGCGATCGTCTCGCTCTCACCGACGGCGACCGAGATGCTCTACGCGATCGGGGCGGGTGACCAGGTGATCGCGGTCGACGACTTCTCGAATCACCCAGCCGAGGCGGCCGAGAAGATGGCGGGCATCAGCGGGTTCGAACCCAACGTCGAGGCGATCGCCGGGCTCGAGCCCGACCTGGTGGTCACCGACGGCACCAATCCGGACTTCCTCGCGCAACTCGACGATCTCGGGATCGCTCGCTGGGAAGGCCCGGCCGCAGCCACCTTCGACGACGTGTACTCCCAGATCGAGCAGCTCGGTGCCGCGACCGGTCACGTCGGTGAGGCGGCTGAGCTCGTCGGGCAGATGCAGACCGACGTCGCCGCGGTCATCGCAGGTCTGCCCGAACTCGACCAGCCGCTCACCTACTACCACGAGCTCGACCCGTCGCTGTTCTCGGTGACCAGCGAGACGTTCATCGGCGCGGTCTACGGTGAGATCGGGCTGGAGAACATCGCCGACGAAGCGGGCGCCGACTCGCTGTTCCCCCAGCTCAACGCCGAGTTCGTCGTGGAGCAGGACCCCGACCTGATCTTCCTCGCCTGCACGATCTATTGCGGAACGACCGCGGACGAGGTCGCCGAGCGCGACGGGTGGGAGAACATGACCGCCGTCACGAGCGGCGGGGTGATCGAGATGAACGACGACATCGCCTCCCGCTGGGGGCCGCGCATCGTCGACTACCTGGAAGCGGCGGGCGATGCGGTCGCCGAGGTCGTCGCGTCCCAGCCGGTGGGCTGATCGGGGGAGAGGGCGCCGATGAGGACCACCCGATGAGGACCACCCGATGAGGACCACCCGATGAGGACTGCGATCACGTCGATCGTGGCCGTTATGGCCGCGGTGCTGCTGGGTGCGATGGTGGGGCCGGCCGGGCCCGACTGGTGGCGGGTGCCGCTCGTCCTGCTCGACCGGCTCCCGTTGATCTCGATCGACCACGGCGTGTCCGACCTCGAGTGGGACATCCTCTGGCAGATCCGCATGCCCCGCGTGGTGCTCGCCGGACTGGTCGGCGCGATGCTCTCGGTCGGCGGTGCCGCCTACCAGGGGGTCTTCCGCAACCCGCTGGTCGATCCGTACCTGCTCGGCGCGGCTGCCGGGGCAGGCCTCGGCGCCACGCTCGTGATCGCCGTCTGGGACGACGCGGGTGCCGGCTGGTTCATCGATCCCGTGCCCGCCGTGGCGTTCGTCTTCGCCCTCGGCGCCGTCGCGCTGACCTACGTGGTCGGTGCGTCGTTCGGTGGGACGCGCACGACGTCGACGCTGGTCCTGGCGGGCGTGGCGATGGTCTCGCTGCTGACCGCGATCCAGACGTTCGTCCTGCAGCGCAACGCCGACGTCATCCGCGAGGTCTACAACTGGATCCTCGGCCGGCTGTCGACCGCCGATTGGTCGGACGTGCGCCTGATCACCCCGTACGTGGTGATCAGCAGCGCCGTGCTCGTCCTGCACCGTCGCCACCTCGACGTGCTGCGCGTCGGCGACGACGAGGCCACGGCGCTCGGCGTCCCGGTGACCCGCGTCCGTCTGATCGTCGTCACGGCGGCGACGCTCGGCACGGCGGCCGCGGTCGCGGTGTCGGGTCTGATCGGGTTCGTCGGCCTCGTCGTGCCGCACATCGTGCGGTTGATCGCAGGTGCCGGGTACCGGCGCCTGGTTCCCCTCGCCCTCGTGTTCGGCGCCGCCTTCCTGATCCTCGCCGACATCCCCGGACGGACGCTCACCGCACCCGCCGAACTCCCGATCGGAGTGGTCACCGCGTTCGTCGGCGCACCGTTCTTCATCGTGCTGCTCCGCACCAGGGACCTCGCCCGATGAGCTCGATCGAGTGTCGCCAGGTCGACGCCCTGCACGGCAGGCGGACCGTCGTGCACGGGTTCTCGGCGTCGGTGGGATCAGGGGAGTGGCTCGGTCTGATCGGTCCGAACGGAGCGGGGAAATCGTCGCTCCTCGGCGCGCTGGTCGGTGTCGTCGAGTCGACCGGCACGGTGCTCGTCGACGGTGCACCCCTCGCCGCTCGCTCGCGCCAGCGACGTGCGGCGCTCGTCGCCCACGTGCCCCAGAACCCGGCCCTGCCGTCCGACATGACCGGGTTCGACTACGTGCTGCTCGGGCGGGCCCCGTACGTCGGCTACTTCGGGACCGAGAGCCGCAACGACAAGGCGATGGTGCGCGACGTGCTCGAGCGTCTCGGCCTCGACGAGTTCGCCGATCGCAAGCTGGGGCGGATGAGCGGCGGCGAGCAGCAACGGTTGGTGATCGCCCGTGCGCTCGCGACGGAGGCCCCGATCCTGCTGCTCGACGAACCGACCAGCTCGCTCGACATCGGCCACCAGCAGCAGGCCCTCGAACTCGTCGCCCGCCTGCGCCGCGACCACGGCCTGACCGTGATCGCGGCGATGCACGATCTGACCCTCGCCGGGATGTACGCCGACCGCCTGATGCTGCTCCACGACGGTGTCGTCGCAGCCGCGGGCGCTCCGGTGGAGGTGCTGCGCCCCGACGTCCTGGCCGAGTTCTACGGCGTCCGCGTCTCGGTCCACCACGACGACGACGGCACCATCGTCGTCGTCCCCAGACGCGACCTCTAGTCGCGCATGGTGCCAGGCACCATGCGCGACATCGGCCGGCTCGACGCGGTGTCCGATCGGAGTCGCCGACGGGCAGCATGTGGGAACCATGTTCCGCCGCCGAGCAGAGCCCGTCGAACCCGAGGTGCCCGGGTGGCAGCGGCGGCTCGGCGACGCCGGCGGACGATCGAGGAGCAGCGGCCACCCGGGTTGGTGCTCGTC
>CBFCWS010000141.1:0-7859 GCA_965601765.1 uncultured Ilumatobacter sp.
CCGACCGGACGGAAGGGGGTCGGGGACGGCCGTGAAGTAGGTGGCTGCGCTGTTGCGCTCGCGGTTGACCGACGTGAGGTTGACCAGCACGCCGACGACGTCGGCGGCCTTGAAGCCGACCCCGAGGCCGGGGTACGCCGTCGAGTCCTTGATCGTGATCGCCATCTGCTGCGATGGGCCGAGCGGACTGCGGGACCCGTCGAACCGAGTGTCCCGGAGCCGGACCGGCGCCGTGGGGAACAGCCGGGCACCCCTGGTGCCGTACGACGACGTCGAGATCCAGCCCATCACGTCGAGCACGACGTGGGTTCGTCCGGGCGTCTGACTGAACAGTTGGAAGGTGAGCTTGCCGCCGCGGCCCGGACGGAGCACCGCCGAGTTGGCAACCGTGCCGCCGGCGGGGAAGTTGACGACCGAGGCGTTCGGTGGTCGCTCACCAGTGCCGAAGCCGGTGACGTGGCCCGCCTTGGTCGGTTCGGTGATCGTGACGTTCACGGCCACCGCCAGAACGTTGTCGTCGAACCCGTCACCGTTGGCGTCGGTGAACTTCGGGATCCCACCGACCCCGGTCAGCTCGATCTCGAACGACGGGTTGTTCGTGCCGGTCGCCTTCTTGCCGCGCGGTCCGACGTCGAGATCGGAACGTCGCGAGTCGAGTGCGCGCACCGGCGTGATCGGGTGGAACTCGCCACCGGCACCGCAGTCGTCCTGGCAGAGCGTGCCGGCCGCCTCGACCGTGCGCTCGTCGGGCTCACTGGGCGCGACCACGACTCCTGCAACTGCGGCGAGCGCCACGGCCCCAACGAGGGCGCGTCGTCGAATCGTTGACTTCACGGTCGGTCACGCTACCCCATCGTGGTCGACGGTTGCGATCACGGGGCGCACTGTTCGCATCACTGCTGGCCTCACTGCTCGAACGTCGGCTCGATGCCCTCGGCGGCGACGAGGTCCATCAGCCGCCCGAACTCCGCGTCGTCGAGCCGTCGCGACTCCTCGACGAGCATCACGGGGATGCCGTCGCGCACGTCGTAGGCGACGTGCGTGCGCGGGTTGACGAGGACGGCCTCGTCGGGGAGGTACAGCAGGGGTCCCTTGTCGACGGGACACGCCAGAATGGCGAGCAGGGAAGGTGAGACGGTCATCGTCGCTCCGGTCGGTGGCTGCGGTGGTCGCGAGGGTGGCGGAGAGGTTCGCTCATCGGTCGGCGGTCATCGAGCCGAGCACCTCGGCGACGCGGTCGTCGCAGATCCCGCGGTCGATCGCCTCGAGGTTGAGACGCAGCAGCGGCTCGGTGTTGGACGGGCGGATGTTGAACCAGTAGTCGGTGCAGTCGACGGTCAACCCGTCCAGGCGGTCCTGAGGGTGCTGCGAGTACTCGGTGGCGATCCGCTCGATGACCGCCGCGGGATCGGCGACCTGGGTGTTGATCTCGCCGCTCGCCGCGTAGCGCTCGAGGGGCTTGCGCAGCACCGAGAGCGGTTGGTCCTTGCGGCTCATCTCGGCGACGACGAGCATCGTCGCGATCAGCCCGCTGTCGGCGCGGTAGTTGCCGGCGAAGTAGTAGTGGGCGGAGTGCTCGCCGCCGAACACGGCGTCGGTCTCCGCCATCACCTGCTTGATGTTCGAGTGCCCGACCTTGGTGCGAACGGGGATGCCGCCGCGCTCGATGACGATCTCCGGCACCGCCCGCGAGCAGATCAGGTTGTGGAGGATCGTCGCACCGGGATTGCTGTGCAGCATGGCCACGGCGAGCATGGCCGTGGTCGTCGATCCGCTGATGCCGGTGCCGTTCTCGTCGACGACGAACACGCGGTCGGCGTCACCGTCGAACGCGAGACCGACATCGAACGATCCGGCGACGACCCGCGCGCGCAGATCGCGCTGGTTGACGGGCTGCAGCGGGTCGGCGGGGTGGTTCGGGAACGTGCCGTCGAGCTCGCCGTACATCAGCTCGAGATCGATCTGCGGCACCCGTTCCACGACGGCCGGCACGACCAGGCCGCCCATGCCGTTCGCGGTGTCGGCCACGATGCGCATCGGATCGATCCGGTCGAGCTCGACGAACCCCAGCACGTGGTCGACGAACCCGTCGAGCATCGAGCGCTCCGTACGCGTCCCGATCGTCGCTGCCGCGGGCAGCGGGCCGCCGTCGAGCAGCGTCGATGCGGTGGCCCGGATCTCGGCGAGGCCCGTGTCGATCCCGACGGGCGCAGCGCCCTCCAGGCAGAGCTTGATCCCGTTGAACTGGGCCGGGTTGTGGGACGCCGTGAACATGGCGCCCGGCAACCCGAGCGACCCGGAGGCGAAGTAGAGCAGGTCGGTCGATGCCAGTCCGATGTCGATGACGTCGATGCCCCTGCTGGTCACCCCCTCCACGAACGCCGCGCACAGCTCGACACCGGATGCACGCATGTCGCGGGCGACGATGATGGTGTCGCTGTCGGCGAAGCGCGCGAACCCGACACCGAGCGCGCGCGACGTCTCCGGGTCGATTTGGTCTGGGAACGTCCCCCGGATGTCGTACGCCTTGACGATCTCGTCCAGTGCTGACATGGCCGACACAACGCTATCGGTCGGGCGGCTTCGACGTGTACCCGCCGGGCCGGGCGTCGGGGTCGCCGGCGCCTGCGTCGGCGGCGGACACGTCGTCGCCGGCCACGTCGTCGCCGGCATCGGGCTCGTCGCCCCCGGCACTCACCTCGGTCGCCGGCTCGGCGTCCCTGTCGAAGGGTCGCGCCCCGAGCCGCTCCCCGAGGGGTGGCGTGTCGTCGTTCCGGTCGACCCCGTCGAGCGGCGCTGCCGGTCGATCGACCGCGTCGGCGCGTCCGACCTCGCTCCAGATCGCATCGTCGGGCGGCGCGCCGGTGTCGCGGGTCGCCGTCGGGCGGCCCGGGATCAGGCCCGACGGGAACTCGGAGGAGAACTCGAGATCGCCCTGGCGGCGCCACAGCACGCACAGGCCGACGCCGATCAGCGTCAGCAGCATCGTGACGTAGTCGATCGCGTTGCGACCGTAGACGAGCTCCACCACCTCGTCGGTCGGGACGACCACCATCATGTTCGCGCCGGCCCGCCACGGCCCGTCGGCGCCCGAGGCCACCCAGTTGGGGAAGTAGCTCACCCGCACGAGCACCGGGGCCCCCGGCTCGTCGACCTCGAACCGGATGCTGTCGTCGCCGATCTCGACGTTCGACACCTCGACGGGAGGAAGCGCCACCGGCTCGATCGGCTGGCCGGGAACCACGACGTCGACCGCGGGCCCGCCGGCGTCGCCCGCCTCGAGTCGGCGATCGGGGTCGGGTACCGCGTCGACGCGCTGCCAGGAGTCCGGACCGTCCTCGGCGGGGATCGCCGTCCAGTCGTCACGGTGTTGGAACCAGCTGGTCCCGACCTCGAGACGCCGCTCGCGTCCGTCGCCCGGCGCCATCACGGCGACGACCGGTTGGGTGTCGAGCGGGACGACGAGGTCGGAGTCGGCTACCCGGTAGATCTCCCACGGGTCGGAGATCGCGACCAGGGTCAGGTCGGGTTGCGCCGCGGCCTCCGCCTTGGCCTCGGGGCTCCGCACCATCGCATAGCGGACACCCAGGTCCTGGAGGTGGGAGACGCCGACCGCGGCGTCGTTGTTCACGTACCGCAGCTCTCGCACCGGGTTGGACGACTGCTTGGACATCGCCGCGGTGGCGATGAAGTGGTACGGCGTCGTCCCGGACGCCTCGAAGTACAACCCTTCCATCGAGCCGATGCACCCGTCGGTCCAGTGCGGGAGCAACATGAGCGCCATCGTCGTCCCGTACTGCCCGTTGTCGGGGCTGTTCTCCCAGAGCGCCCGGCCACATCCGTTGTCCGGGTCGGCACCGAGATCGGCCATCGTCTGGACGACGCGGTAGTACTCGGCGTACGCGTCGCCGCGGCCCTCGTACCCCTGGAAGTTGTAGCGCGCCCACCCGTCACCCTGCGCGTCGGCGTTGGTCGGGGTCGCGACGAACGGACCCCACGCGTAGCGCGTCGATTCGTCGTCCTGCACCTCGTTGCTGCCGCCCGGGAGCACCTGGAACGTGAACCCGAGCACGACCATGACCGGGATCGCCCCGGCGGCGAACGCACCCGCCGCTCGCCGGTACCCACCGATCGCGAGGGCGCGGCGGTCGCGGACGACATTGACCACCAGCCCGAACACCTCGACGATGCCGATCATCATCAGCAGGTAGCGGACGAGGTAGAGGAACGGCAGCAGCCGCGGGTTCCACAACAGGCCGATGACCGGCAGGCTGTCCTTCGCGAGGTAGACGCCGGCGGCCAGCAGCAGACCGGTCACACCGAGCGCCGCGCCGTTCAGGTTGCGGCGAACCACGCTGAACGCGAACCCGATGATCGCGAACGTCGTGATGGCGACGTCGAGCGGCGCCGTCAACGGGAAGAACATCGTCCACCAGTCGGTGAGCGCGCCGTACTTCATGTCGGTCATGTAGTCGTGGTCGAACAGGAACGGTCCGACCCACCACATCATCAACAGCACCGCGGTGAGGCCGACGGTCAGGATGTACCGCATCCGCTCGCGGTCGAACCACACCACGCAGAAGACAACGGCCGCGCCGGCGACGAAGATCAGCACGATGCCGTGGGACACACCGGCCGCCGCGATCAGGACCGACGTCCAGACCCGGTACTTCCCGGTGCGGAGCCCCGCCGCGAGGAAGCCGAGCCCGAGCATGGCGAGCGACAGTGCGATCGAGAAGGAGAACTCCCCGGCCATCGTCGATTTCAGGTTGCCGCCGTAGATGCTGAAGCTCTCGTCGAGCGCGAACGCCACGCCGGCGAACGCGAACAGCTCGGGGATCGGGTGCCGGAAGCGAGCGAGACGTCCGAACGCCCAGCAGGCGGCCGGGAGGGTGATCAACCCGAGGACGCTCACCAGCTTCATCGCGACGCCGTACGGCAACACGACGTCGGCGAGCAGGATCGCGAACGCCGGGAGCACCATGTAGAAGCGATAGGTGGGCATGCCCGCGTACCAGTCCATCGACCACCCGTTGAACCGGAAGTCGGCGAGGAGGTGGTCGCGCAGGTACGCCGGCGCCCAGACGTGGGCGCCGAAGTCACCCCCCGTCGGCGTCGTGTCGTCGAAGACGAGGTCGTCGCCGAGGTTGATCGGGTTGAGGTGGACGACGTTCATCATGATCGCCGTCGTGATCCCCAGCGCCAGCGCGGTGACGACGTAGCGCCACGTCCGCTCAGTCGTCCACTCACGCCGCCACCACCCCACCGGCCGCCTCACCATGCGCGCGCCGAGCCGGCGTGCCTGCGAGGCACCGGCCGGCGCCGCGCCGGACTCGTCGTCGGGGCGTTCGGCCGGTGACAGCTCGACGGCCTCGCCCGCGGGCACGTCGCGGGCGACCGTCGCCGGCTCGGCGTGGTGGCGCTGGTCGTCATGGCGCTCGAGGGTTCGGTCGAGGGGACCCACAGGCGATCAGTCTGGCAGGAGCAGCACGGGTTCACGAGTCGCCGTGCCCGATCGAGCGCTGCCGGCCGGCCCGTCGATCAGTTCCGCCGCGCCGCACCCGTCACGCGAGCACGAGCGCCAGTCCGGTCGCGTTGAACGCGGCATGGGTGACGACGGCCGGTCCGAGACGGCCGGTCCACAGCAACCCGGCGCCGAACACCGCACCGGCGAGGGCGAGCCCCGGGTACTCGACCGGCGCGAGGTGGATCAGCGAGAACCAGATCGAGGCGATCGCGAGCCCGACGAGCGGTGGCGTCAGCGTCGAGATCGACCGCTGGAGCAACCCGCGATAGACGAGTTCCTCGACGATCGGCGCGCCGACGACCACGACGAGGACGAGTGCGACGACCGAGAGTCCTTCGGCCTGGTCGGCCAGCTCGCGGGCGCGCTCCTCGAGCCGTTCGGCGTCGAACGTGTCGGGCCAGACCGCGCGCAGTGGCACGTACAGCAGGGGAACCAGCACGAGCTGCGTCGCGACCCCGACGGGGATCCCGATCAGGTCGACGGGCTCGAACCTCCACGCGTAGTCGGCGACGAACGTGCCCGATCCGTAGCGCCGGCTGACCACCCACAGCGCGACCAGGAACGAGATCCATCCGACGACCGCGGCGACGGTGAGCTGCCCGATCGTGAGATCGCCGTCGAGGTCGCCCCCCATCGCACCGATCGCGACGGCGGCGAGCACCCCGGAGCCGAGCAACCACGCGCCCGCCCAGCACGCGAACGCCGGGACCACCGGGATCGCAGGTGCCGACGCCGGTCGGTCCGAGGCAGCCACCGCGACGCCGATCGTCGACTCAGACGGCGAGGAGCGTGGATGCTCCCGTGCGCCGGTCGCGGACCTCCCAGCCGACCGGCGCGGTCAGCCGATCCGCGTGCCGACGACACAGGTCGTAGTCGTGTGGATGCCGTTCGGCGCTCAGGGCGTCGAGCCACACGCACGAGCGCGCGTAGTCGTAGCTCAACGTCACGCCGGCAGCTTCGCTGCAGCCCGTCCTCGAACACAGTCGCGCCACGGCGCACACCGTACGCGACCGGTCGTCGGCCACCGCGGACTCCTCGGCCCCCCGGCTGAGATGGCGCTGAATGCGGGCCGCGACGCGCCGCTGCGCCCCCCGCCGTTTCGTCCGGCACGGGACTGACATCACCACGACCGCCCCGTAGCATGGTTTCATGAGCAATCTGCCTCCGCCTCCCCCGCCTCCGTCACCGGGGCGGGGCCGTGCGCCGGGGAAGCCGCCCGAGCCCAAGCGCGATCGTCGCCCGAGCGGTGGCAGCGGCGGTGGCAGCGGAGGGGACGACCTCGACGGCGAGGGTCCGTCGACCCCGACGTGGGTCCGCCGGTGGCTGCCGTGGATCGTGGTCGGCGTCCTGCTCGCGGCCTTCGTCATCCCGTCGTTCTTCGGCGGCGACCAGGGCGAGGAGATCTCCTACACCGAGTTCATCGGCAAGGTGAACGCCGGCGAGGTCGCCGAGGTCGAGATCAACAACGGCAACGGCACCATCACCGGCGAGCTCAACGACGGGTCCAGGTTCACGACCACGGGCGGTGGGGAACGTGGCGTGTCGGAGACCGACGAGGCACTGCTCGTCGAGCGCGGCGTCCGGTACACGTTCGAGACGCCCAGCAACAACTGGTTCCTCTCGATCCTCGGATTGATGCTGCCGGTGATCCTGATCATCGGGTTCTTCGTGTGGCTGCAGCGGCGCGCGCAGGGCCAGATGGGCAACATGATGTCGATCGGCCGCAGTCGTGCGAAGACCTACTCGGCCGACAAGCCGTCGACCACGTTCGTCGACATCGCCGGCTACGACGGCGTCAAGCAGGAGATCAACGAGGTCGTCGACTTCCTGCGGATGCCCGAGCGCTTCCGTGAGATCGGCGCGCGCGTGCCCAAGGGCATCCTCCTCGTGGGCCCCCCGGGCACCGGCAAGACGCTCTTCGCCCGAGCGGTCGCCGGCGAGGCCGGGGTCGGCTTCCTGTCGGTCACCGGGTCGGACTTCATGGAGATGTTCGTCGGTGTCGGCGCCAGCCGTGTCCGCGACCTGTTCCAGCAGGCGCGCCGGATGGGCAAGGCGATCATCTTCATCGACGAGATCGACTCGATCGGCCGCAAGCGCGGCGCCGGCCTCGGTGGCGGTCACGACGAGCGCGAGCAGACCCTCAACCAGATGCTGTCGGAGATGGACGGGTTCGAGACGTCCGAGGGGATCGTCATCATGGCGGCGACCAACCGCCCCGACATCCTCGACCCCGCCCTGCTCCGGCCGGGCCGGTTCGACCGCCAGATCGTCGTCCCGCTCCCCGAGCACGAGGAGCGCAAGGCGATCCTCGAGGTGCACAGCCGCGACAAGC
>CBFCWS010000142.1:0-7828 GCA_965601765.1 uncultured Ilumatobacter sp.
GAGCTGCGGTCGGGGACGGCTTCCAATGTCTGCCCGTCCTCCCGCACCACGCCGAGGTACATCTTGAGGTTGCCGATCATGTGACCGACGACGAACAGGATGCCGATGATCCCCGTGATCGCCATGACGTACTTCTTGCCGACGGCGGTCCCGTAGAAGTCGGCCAGGAAGTTCTTGCGCTTCGCCGACTCGCGCTTGGACGTACCCGTGACCGGGCCCCGCGGACTCATCGTGGACGTCATGTCCGGTCACGCTACCCGGTGGCACCGCCGCGCCCGGAAACCCATCTCCGAAGCGCGCGGACATCTACGTCGCCCGTCCGATTCGTGAACGCGTTCACGTTCGTCTTGCTCGGCGACGGGGTCACCCACCATCATGGGGCCACCATTTCGGACGCCTCAGGAGGCATGACACCAGTGGACGTTGTTCCCTACCTCGCCGCGCTCTCGGCCATCGCCGCGCTCGGCCTCGCCACGTACTACTACCGGCTCGTCGAGGCGGCCCCGGCCGGTGACGACCGGATGGTCTTCCTCATGGGCGAGATCCAGAAGGGGGCTCGGGCGTTCCTGCGCAAGGAATACCAGTGGGTCGCCGGGTTCGCGGTCGCGATGGCGATCCTGCTCGCGATCGTGGTCGCCCCGCTCGCCGCCGTGAGCTACGCACTCGGGGCCGTGCTCTCCGCCACCGCCGGCTACGCCGGCATGACCGTGGCGACGATGGCGAACGCCCGCACGACCGAGGCGGCCAAGAGCGGGCCGGCCGCGGCGTTGCCCGTCGCGTTCCGTGGAGGCGCGGTGATGGGCTTCTCGGTCGCAGGCCTGGCCCTGCTCGGGTTGATGGCGACCTACCTGATCTTCGTCGAGTGGGCCGAGGTCGCCGACGCGTTCGAGATCCTCACCGCGTACGGTCTCGGCGGATCGACGATCGCGCTGTTCTCTCGCGTCGGGGGCGGCATCTACACCAAGGCGGCCGACGTGGGCGCCGACCTGGTCGGCAAGGTCGAGGCCGGCATCCCCGAGGACGACCCCCGCAACCCGGCCACCATCGCCGACAACGTCGGCGACAACGTCGGCGACGTCGCCGGCATGGGCGCCGACCTGTTCGAGTCGTACGTCGGCTCGATCATCGCCCCGATCTCGCTGGCCGCGTTCGCGCTCGGCATCACCGCCGAGACGGCCGGTGACACCGGGTTCGTCGAGTTCCTCGTGTTCCCGATGTTCGTCGCCTTCGTCGGCATGATCGCCTCGATCATCGGGTCGTTCCTCGTCCGCGGCGGCGACTCGACCGACAGCAAGGCGCTCAGCCGGGCGCTGCACATGGGCACCAACGCGGCGATGGTGCTCACGGTGGTCGGCGTGGTCGCCGGCGCCTACTGGATCTTCGGCGACACCGACGACCCGTGGGGCATCGCCGTGGCGGTGATCGGCGGGTTGGTCGTCGGCTGGGGCCTCGGCAAGTGCGCCGAGTACTACACCTCCGACCACTACAAGCCGGTCAAGAAGATCGCCGCGCAATCCGAGACCGGCCCGGCGACGACGGTGCTGTCCGGCATCAGCACCGGCATGGTCTCGGTGTTCGCATCGGTCGCGCTGATCCTGATCGGCATCGGCGTCGCCTACTGGGGCGGCGACCAGACCTTCGGGGACACGGCCGACTTCAGCGGCGGTCTCTACGGCATCGCCATCGCGGCGATCGGCATGCTGGCCACCCTCGGCGTGGTCGTGTCGGTCGACGCGTACGGCCCCATCGCCGACAACGCCGGCGGCATCGCCGAGATGGCCGAGCTCGACCCGTCGGTCCGCGAGGTCACCGACGCCCTCGACTCCCTCGGCAACACGACCGCCGCGATCGCGAAGGGCTTCGCCGTCGGCTCGGCCGCCCTCACCGCGCTCGCCCTGTTCAAGAGCTTCGAGTTCGCCATCCGGCAGGCCGACCCCGAGTCGGCGCTCAACCTCGACATCGGCGAGGTCGACGTGTTCATCGGCCTGTTCATCGGGGCCGGTCTGCCGTTCCTGTTCGCCGCGCTCACGATCGACGCCGTCGGTCGGGCCGCCAACCAGATGATCGAAGAGGTCCGTCGCCAGTTCCGTGAGATCCCCGGTCTGCGCGAGGGGAAGCCGGGCGTGGTGCCCGACTCGGCGCGGTGCGTCGCGATCTCCACGGAGGCGTCGCTCAAGGAGATGATCATCCCCGGCGCGCTGGCCGTGGTCGCACCCCTGGTCGTCGGCTTCATCTCGGTCGACGCGCTCGGCGGCCTGCTCGCCGGTGCGCTCGTCACCGGCTTCGCGCTCGCGATCTTCATGGCCAACGCCGGCGGCGCCTGGGACAACGCCAAGAAGTACATCGAGGCCGGGCACCACGGCGGCAAGGGATCCGACCCGCACAAGGCGGCCGTGGTCGGCGACACCGTCGGCGACCCGTTCAAGGACACCTCCGGCCCGGCGATGAACATCCTGCTCAAGGTGATGACCATCGTCTCGCTCGTCTTCGCCTCCGCCTTCGTCTGACCCGACCCAGCTCGACGCACACTCTGTGGCAGCGATCCTGACGCCGGCGCGCGACATCCCTGCCACAGAGTGATCCACGGACTCTGTGGCAGCGATCCTGACGCCGGCGCACGAGATCACTGCCACAAAGTCCTGACACCCGGCGCTCGCTCTGTGGCAGCGATCCGGACGCCGGTGCGCGAGATCGCTGCCCGAGAGTCATCGCACGGACTCTGTGGCAGCGATCCTGACGCCGGCGCTCGGGATCGCTGCCACAAAATGGCTGGGGAGAGTCGGGGTCAGGGGGTGGCGACGTGGTCGATCAGGCGCTCGACGGCGCCGACCAGTTCGGGTTCGAGATCCGCGTAGGACGACACCCGGTTCCTGAGCCGGGGCCAGAAGCCCTCGAACGGGACGCCGAGGGCGGCACACATCCCCTGCTTCCACGGCTGCCCGGGCGGCACGTCCGGCCAGGCCGCCAGCCCCACCGCGCGGGGCCGGATGCCCGCCCACACGTCGACGAACGGGTGGCCGGTGACCAGCACGAAGGGGTCGTCGATCGCCGCGGCGATGCGCGACTCCTTCGAGCCGGTGACGAGGTGGTCGAGGAGGACGCCGAGCCGTCGCTCGGGCCCGGGGCGGAAGCCCCGCACGGCATCAGCCAGATCGTCGGCCCCGTGCAGCGGTTCGACCACGATCCCGAGCTCGCGCAGATCGTCACCCCAGACGTGCTCGAGCAGCTCGGCGTCGTGTGTCCCCTCGACCCAGATCCGGCTCGCCCTGGCGACCTGGGCCCGCGTGGCGCGGTCGGCGGCGACCGAACCCGACGCTGTCGTCGTCCGCGCAGCCGACGGGGAGACGCTCGGTCGAACCAGCGTCACCGGCCGGCCCTCGAGGAGGAACCCGCCCGGCTTCCACGTGAAGTGGCGGAGGTGCTGGAGCCGATCCCGCAGGGTGACCGCCTCGTGGTTCCAACGGACCACGTCGCCGACGTACCCGCTCGCCCGGTCCTCGACGACGAGGCCGACGGCGACCGCCACCTCGGGATAGCGCGTCGGTCGCCGCTGCTCGGCGAGCTCGTCGAGGATGTCGCGGTCGTAGGCCATCGCGATCGAGTCTGACACGGGAACCGATCGGCATCGCGGCACGTCAAAGCGCTCATGGGGAGCAACCGGACACGATCCATCCGACGGATCACGGCACTCCTGGCCGCGGGTGTCGTCATCGGCGCATGCGCGGGAGGCGACGACGACGATTCCGCCGGGGATTCCGTCATCGAGGAACCGGCCGAGCAGTCGGCCGAGGAGCCCGGCGACGAGCCGGCCCAGGACGGTGGGGGCGCCGGCGGCGATGCGGCCGACGGCGACGCCGGTGCGCTCGACCCGATCGACCTCGGTCAGGTCGGGCGCGACGTCGTCATCGAGATGGACGTCACGCTCTCCAGCGACGACGTCGGGCGGTCGGTCGCGACGCTCAGCGCGACCGCCCGGCGGCTCGGCGGTGGCGTCGCGTCGTCGGAGGTCGACTTCGCCGGCGCCCGCGACGACGAGGGTGGCTTCGCGCTGCTGGTGCTGAAGGTCCCACCCGACTCGGTCGACGACCTGCTCGCCGGACTCGACGCGGTCGGCACCGTCGAGTCGATCAACCAGCGCGCGCAGGACGTCACCGAGCAACTGGTCGACCTCGACGTCCGCATCGACAACGCCCGCGAGAGCGTCGTCACCGTCCGCGAGCTCATGGACCGCGCCGAGGACCTGTCCGACCTCGTCACCCTCGAGGGCGAGCTGATCCGTCGTCAGACCGACCTCGAGCGGCTCGAAGCCCAGCGCCGCAACCTCGGTGAGCGGGTCGCGCTCTCGACGATCACCGTGCAGGTCGTGCCGACGGCGTCGGTCCCCGACGACGACGAGGACCGCACGATCGGCGATGCCGTCGCGGACGGTTGGCGGTCGTTCGTCGCGGTGGTCGCGGCAGTGGCGTTCGCGCTGGCCATAACCCTGCCGTTCATCGTCCTCGGCCTCGCCGCCGTGGCGGCGTGGTGGCTGCTCAGCCGCCGACGGGACCCGTCGCGGAGCCGGGCAACTCCTGCGCCCGCCGCCATGCCCGCTGATCCGACGCCCGGCCGGACGCCCGAGGAACACCCGGATCGGGAACCCGCCGACGCGACCGCCAGCCCGCCCGGGTGAGCACCCAGTCGGCCACGGTGCCGTCCGGGAACGCGAACCCGACGCGCAGGCCGGTGTGGGCGACGACCGACCCGAGCGACAGCTCGGGCAACGTCTCCCCGAACCGTCGCCACCGGTGGGCGGGGATCTCCGCGAACTCGACGTACGGCCGGTCGATCAGCTCGATCACCCCGTGCGCCACACCGACCTGCTCGTAGCCGAGATCGATCTCCGTGGGCGGACCGGTCGCGTACCACTCGACGTCGGACGCCATCGGGGTCGGGATCCCGTAGGCCCTGCCGAGGGCCTCCTCGGGGTCGTCGAGGGCGGCGGCGTGCCCCTCGTTGCCGATCGTCCACTGCTCGAACGGCGCCACACAGTGATGCTCCGCCCACATCTCCGGCGCCTTGACGGTGAACGGGTCGGGTCGGAGCCGGACGTCCCACTCCGTCAGGTGCAACATCGGGTGACCGGCGTGGGCGAAGCCGAACCAGTACCACGCCCGCCCACCGATCAGCCGGTGCCCCGACACCAGGCCCGCCGACCCGTCCGGCAGCCATGCGGCGAAGATCCACTCGTCGACCAGCCCCGGGTGGGCTCGCTCGTCCGAGCTCTCGGGCGACATGGCCACATCATGGCGCTCCCCGGCCACGCCGGCCGCTCCCGGCCCGTCGCGCGCCGTCGATCCGCCCCTCCCGGCCGGCCGCGCCGCCGCGACGACGTCGACTCGGGTGCGGACGCGCCAGACTGGGTGCTGCATGAGCGAGCACGTCGACACGATCCGGTACCTCAGCCTCGCCTGGATCCGCGAGCTCACGGGCGAGGTCGCCGCGAGCGAGACCCTCGCCGTCCTCGCGAACGAGCACACGGTCGGCGTCACGCAGGTGGTCACCGACGGACCCGAGGGTGACGTCACCTATCACCTGCAGGTGGGTGACGGCACCGCCGCCTTCGGCCCGGGGCCCGCAGATCCCGAGGACGTCCGGATGGAGCAGGACTGGACGACCGCCGTCGCCGTCGCGACCGGCGAGCTCAACGCCCAGGAGGCGTTCATCACCGGCCGCATCCTGATGTTCGGGAGCCAGCAGCGGCTGATCGACGCCCAACCGGTCTTCGGGGCGCTCGACCAGGTGTTCTCGACGGTCCGCCGGCGGACGCGCTACGAGTAGCGGCGGTACGTCGACGATGCCCGAGCTGCCGGAGGTCCAGGCGCACGCCGAACGGCTCGACGAGACGTTCACCGGACGGGTCTTCGACCGGCTGCAGCTGCTCAAGTTCACCGCCCTGAAGACGGCCGTGCCGGCGCCGGAGACCGCGGCGGGCCATCGCCTCACATCGGTCGATCGGCGGGGCAAGTACCTGCTGCTCCACGTCGAACCGGTCGTGTTCGCCGTCCACCTCATGCAGGGCGGCCGTCTCGTGCCGGACGCGAAGATGTCGGCCAAGCCGCGCAACGGGCAGGCCCGCTTCGTGTTCGACGACGGCCCGGCCCTGCTGCTGACCGAGTCCGGCACGGAACGGCGCGCCGGCGTGTGGGCCCTCGACGCAGCGCACGCCACGACCACGCCCCCACTCGACACGCTCGGCCCCGAGGCCGACCGGATCGAACCGGCGGCGCTGCTGGATCGGTTGCACGCCAAGAACCAGCGCGTCCACGGCTTCCTCCGCGACCAGCGATCGATCGCCGGCCTCGGCCGTCGCCTCGCCAACGAGGTCTGCCATCGAGCGGGGATCAGCCCGTTCGCGATGACCGGCAGGTTCACCGCCGACGACGCCGAGCACCTCGTCGAGGCGATTCGGGCGGTCGTCGCCGAGGGCCTCGCCGACGAGCGGGGGCGCACCGACGTGAGCGCGTCCAAGGACCGGCCGGCCGCCGTCCACGCTCGCACCGGCGAGGCCTGTCCGGTGTGCGGCGACACGGTGCGGGCCGTCGAGTACTCCGGGTACACGGTCAACTACTGCGCGACCTGCCAGACCGGCGGCAAGGTCCTCGCCGACAACACGACGAGTCGGTTCCTGCGCTGACGTGCTGCGGCCCGCACGATCCGTGATCGGTATGGTCGCGGCATGCAGGTCGGCATCCTCACCCGTGAGTACCCTCCCGACGTCTACGGCGGGGCCGGGGTGCACGTCGACTTCCTGGTCCGGGAGCTCGTGCGCCTGGTCGGCGTCGAGGTCCACTGCATGGGAGCCGAGCGCGACGGGGCGATCGCGCACCCCGAGCAGCACGCCTTCCTCGACGACGCCAACGCCACGCTGCGAACGCTCGCGACCGATCTCTCGATCACCGCTGCGACCGGCGGGTGCGATCTCGTCCACTCCCACACCTGGTACGCCAACATGGCCGGGCACTGGTCGAAGCTCCTGCACGACGTGCCGCACGTGGTCACGTCGCACTCGCTCGAGCCGCACCGTCCGTGGAAGGCCGAGCAGCTGGGCGGGGGGTACCGCATCTCGTCGTGGGCCGAGCGGACCGCCTACGAGGGGGCCGACGCGATCATCGCCGTCAGCAACGGATCGCGAGCCGACATCCTCGACGCCTACCCCGACCTCGACGAGTCGAAGATCGAGATCGTCCACAACGGGATCGACGCCGACTTCTACGCACCGGACCCCGCCACCGACGTCGTCGAGCGGCTCGGCATCGACCTCGACCGCCCGTCGGCGGTCTTCGTCGGCCGCATCACCCGCCAGAAGGGAGTCCCCCACCTCCTCCGCGCGGCGCTCGACTTCGATCCGTCGGTGCAGGTGGTCCTGCTCGCGGGGGCGGCCGACACCCCCGAGCTGAAGGCGGAGACCGACGCCGCGATCGCCCAGCTCCGCGAGCGCCGCGACGGCGTGATCCTCGTCTCGGAGATGCTTCCCCGCACCGACGTCCGCCAGGTCCTCACCCACGGCACGGTGTTCGTGTGCCCATCGGTCTACGAACCCCTCGGGATCGTGAACCTCGAGGCGATGGCCTGCGAGACGGCGGTCGTCGCATCCGACGTCGGGGGGATCCCCGACGTCGTCGTCCCCGGCCTGACCGGCGAGCTCGTGCACTACGACCCGGCCGCCACCGCCGACTTCGAGACCGGACTCGCCGACGCCGTCAACCGGGTCGTCGCCGACGCCGACCGCGCGGCGGCGATGGGCTTCGCCGGGCGGCAGCGCGCGATCGACCAGTTCGGCTGGGAC
>CBFCWS010000143.1:0-7803 GCA_965601765.1 uncultured Ilumatobacter sp.
CCCTCCACCATCGAACGATCCGGCTCCGCCGGTCGTTCGATCAGAGCTGGGTCGGCCGTCAGGCCGTCGAGATCATTCGGACCGAACGGAGCGAGCGAGGCGAAGCCGAGCGAGCGAGTGAGGCCGAGCATCAAAAATCGAGGTTGCGGACGTCGCGGGCGTTGGTCGTGATGAAGTTGCGGCGTGACTCGACGTCGTCGCCCATGAGGACGCTCATGATCTGGTCGGCCTCGGCGGCCTCCTCGACCGTGACCTGGAGCAGCGTCCGCGTCTCGGGGTCCATCGTCGTCGACTTGAGCTCCTGCCAGTCCATCTCGCCGAGTCCCTTCAGGCGAGCGAACTCCTTCTTGTGGTTGGGGCGATCGGCGAGGAACGCCTGCTTGGCGACATCGTCCTTCAGGTAGACCTTCTCCTTGCCGACCTCGGTGGAGTACAGCGGCGGCTGCGCGATGTAGACGTAGCCGGCCTCGACCATGTCGCGCATCTGGCGGAAGAAGAACGTCAGCAGCAGGGTGCGGATGTGGCTGCCGTCGACGTCGGCGTCACAGAGGGCGATGATCTTGTGGTAGCGGGTCTTGCCGACCTCGAACTCGTCGCCGACCCCGGCGCCGA
This sequence comes from uncultured Ilumatobacter sp., assembly GCA_965601765.1. GTDB lineage: Bacteria > Actinomycetota > Acidimicrobiia > Acidimicrobiales > Ilumatobacteraceae > Ilumatobacter. The sequence continues at coordinate 613 of CBFCWS010000143.1, forward strand.
TCGCAGTGATCAGCGCCTGGATCTCGTTGTTCTTCATCATCTTGTCGATCCGGGCGCGCTCGACGTTGAGGATCTTGCCGCGGATCGGCAGGATCGCCTGGCGGTGCGGGTCGCGGGCGTCGAGCGCCGTGCCACCGGCCGAGTCGCCCTCGACGATGAACAGCTCCGACTCCTCGGCGTTCTTCGACGTGCAGTCCTTCAGCTTGTCGGGCATGCCCGCACCCGACAGGGCGGTCTTGCGACGGATCGCGTTGCGGGCGTTCTTGGCGGCGACACGGGCCTGGGCGGCGGCGAGGCCCTTCTTGACCACCCGGTTGGCCTCGGTCGGGTTCTCGGCGAGCCACTCCGCCATGCGCTCGTTCGTGGCCTTCTGGACGAACGACCGCATGGGGACGTTGCCGAGCTTGGCCTTGGTCTGTCCCTCGAACTGGGGTTCGCGGAGCTTGACCGAGACGATCGCGGTCAGGCCCTCGCGGATGTCTTCCCCGGTGAGGTTGGGATCCTTCTCCTTGAGCAGGTTCTTCTCGCGGGCGTACTTGTTGACCACCGACGTGAGTGCGGCGCGGAACCCCTCGACGTGCATCCCGCCCTCGATGGTGGAGATGCCGTTGGCGTAGCCGTGGATGCCCTCGTGGTAGCCGGTGTTCCACTGGATCGCGATGTCGAGCATCTGGTCGCCGCCGTCTTCGTCCTCGTACGCGCACACCTTGGAGAACAGCGGGTCCTTCGAGGCGTTGAGGTGCTTCACGAAGTCGACCAGGCCGCCCTTGTACTGGAAGGTGACCTCCTGCTCGCGCTCGGGGCGCTCGTCGACGAAGTTCATCGTCAGGCCCTTGTTGAGGAACGCCATCGTCTGGAGCCGCTCGAGCACGGTGCGGGCGACGAACTCGGTGCCCTCGGCCTGGAACACGATCGGGTCGGGCCAGAACGTGATCGTCGTCCCGGTGCTCCGACCCCGCTTGGGTGTCTCGCCGACGGCGGCGAGCTTGCCCTGCGGCTTGCCCCCCTTGGCGTACTCCTGGAAGTACCGCTTGCCGTCGCGGTCGACCTCGATCGTCAGGCGCTCCGACAGGGCGTTGACCACCGAGACCCCGACGCCGTGCAGGCCACCGGAGACCTTGTACCCGTTGCCACCGAACTTGCCGCCGGCGTGGAGCACGGTGAGCACGACCTCGGCGGCGGACTTGCCCTTGTGCTGACCGGTCTTGTACGGATCGACCGGGATGCCGCGACCGTTGTCGGACACGCGACATCCGCCGTCCGCGAGCAGGGTGACCGTGATCGAGTCGCAGTACCCGGCCATCGCCTCGTCGACCGAGTTGTCGACGACCTCCCAGATCAGGTGGTGCAACCCCGCCAGACCCGTCGAGCCGATGTACATGCCGGGCCGCTTGCGGACCGGATCGAGACCTTCGAGCACCTGGATGTCCTTGGCCCCGTAGTCGGCGGTGGACTGCTGCTTGATCGAAGTGTCAGACACGTCGTTCCTCGATTCGGCTCGTTGGCACGTGGCGGCGGGTGGGCAGAGGCTGTGGCCGCCCACGAAGCTCGTGGCAACGGCGAAGTTGCACGAGTGTCATTGTATCGGGCCGCGGTGGCAGAGTGAGCGTTCGCGGCATCGGATCGGGCCCTATTTCGCCCGCAGAGCGACGAAACCGGGCGTGCCCGCCACCTACCTGCGGAAGATCGGCGGGTCCGTGCCCCGGTGGGGTGCGTGCAGCGCCTTGCTCGGACGGCGCCCGGAGGGGGAGGGAACCGGGCGCCGTCCGAGGACGTGGCGCGTCCGCCGGGGGGAACGGCGCTCGACACGTGACGATCACGGTACGCACGCCATCTGAACGGCGACCGGCCGCGAGGTGACCGCCGGGCGAAGACTGCCCCCGACCGGACGACCCGGCCCGCGCCGTCCTTCAGAGGCGCTGCTTGACCAGCGCTGCGATCCGCGCGCCGTCGGCGGCCGCGCCGACCCTCGTGCGCACCGCCTTGACGACGACCCCCATCGCCTTGCCGCCCTCGGCGCCCGAATCGCGCGCCGCCGCGACCTCGTCGTCCACGATCGCGATCAGCTCCTCGTCGCCCATCGCCGCAGGCAGGTACCGCTCGACGACGGCGAGTTCCGCGAGCTCGGTCGCGGCCGCGGCATCTCGCCCGTTGGCGGCATACACCTCAGCCGCCTCCTTGCGCTTCTTCGCCTCGGACCGGAGCACACCGATCACGTCGTCGTCGGAGAGCTCGACCGCCTCGTCGCCGGCCACCTCGGCGGTCGTGATGGCCGAACGGATCATGCGGATGGTGGCCGTCGCCACCTCGTCGCGCGCCTTCATCGCCGACGTGAGATCGGCCTGGAGACGGTCCTTGATCGACACGGCATCGGACACCGCCCCATCATGCCAGCGCACCGTTCGCGACCGGCGCGATCGGCGCGCCGAAGCGTCGGCCGATGGGCCTCGTCGCCGGTGCGGCGATCGGCGGCGTGATCGCCGGTACATGGGGAACCACCGCGCCGTTCTGGTTCGGGTTCGCCGGCTCGGCGGTCATCCTCGCGGTCGTCTGGCGACGGCTCGACCACATCGCCGACGCCGCCTGACCGCCACCGACGCGGCGCTCGCCGTCAGCGCTTGGGCGGTGCGACGCGCACCTCGATGCGGCTGAGCTCGGTGCCCGCGACCTCGCGGACCCGTTCCACGATCCTGCCGGTGAGCAGGCGGACCTGGGTCGCCCACGCCGGATCGTCGACGTCGACGAACAGCACGTCGCCGTCGAGCTTGGCCGGGGTGACGTGCGCCGCGACGGGTTCACCGACGATCTCGACCCACCGGCCGAAGACCCCGCCCACCGCCGCCCGGCTCGGGCCTCGCAACGACGTGACGACGCCGTCGAGGGACTTCGCGATCGGGACGGGATCGGGCCCGTCGGCTTCGAGCTCGTTCATCGCCACTCCTCGCGGTGGTGGTGACGCTCCGGGCGGCCGCGACCGATCGGATCGCTCGCGCCGACCGCATCCCCGTCACGCATCGCCGTCCACGATACCGCGCCGGACGCGCAGGGTCCGGTCAGGTTCGGCCGCCGGTGGCAAGGGTGACGCCGACGTGATGATGACCTGGCCCGGGGGCAGATGTGCCAGCAGCGCGGTCGCACGCGAGGGGTCGAGCTCGGACAGGACGTCGTCGAGCACGAGGATCGGGGTCGAACCTGTGCGCTCGGCGACCAGGCGGTGCACGGCGAGCCGTAGGGCGAGTGCGAGCGTCCGCTGCTCGCCCTGGGAGGCGTGGGTGCGCGCCGCCATGCCGTCGATCGCGATCTCGACGTCGTCGCGGTGCGGACCGACGGTCGAGACGCCACGCCGGACGTCGACCGCCCGTGATTCGGCGAGGGCGGAGGCGAGCCCGCTCGCCCGCCACGGCGCGCCGTAGCGGAGCTCGATGTCGGCCGACACCCCGGCGAGCTGCGCGTAGGCCTCGGCGACGAGCGGTCCGAGCCGGTCGACCAGGGTGCCGCGGGCGTGGCCGAACCCGTCGGCGAGCGTCGCGAACCGGTCGTCCCACACGTCGAGCGTCGCGACGATCTCGTCGGTGAGCCGGCCACCGGCCTGCTTGAGCAGGGTGTTCCGCTGTCGGACCACGCGCTCGAGCTCGAGCCGGGTGGCGTCGTAGCTCGTCCTGAGCGCGACGAGCGTGTCGTCGCAGAACCGGCGCCGCTCGGCCGGACCGCCCTTGACCATCGCGAGGTCGTCCGGCGCGAACACCCCGACACGCACCACCCCGAGCAACTCCCTGGTGCGCGCCAACCGCTGACGGTTGACGAACACCCTGCTCCGCCCGACGCGCTTGATCTCCGCCTCGATCAGGATCTCGCGGCCGTCGTGGTCACGGAGCTGCGCCCGGATGACGGCCTCGTCCGCCCCGACCCGGACGAGCGCATCGGCCGGCGCTCCCCGGAAGCTCGCCAGCGTCGCGAGGTACGCCAACGACTCGGCGAGGTTCGACTTGCCGTGCCCGTTGTCGCCGAGGACGGCGGTCACCCCGTCGGTGAGCTCGAGGACCGCCCGCTCGTAGTTCCGGAAGTCGACGAGCTCCAGCCGCTCGACGATCACCGCCGGCGCCGATCGCGCGAGAGATCGCACACCGAACACGATGAACCCGAGCTGCTGTCGGGCAGCGAGCGGTCAGAGGTGATGCGGCGGCGGTTGCTGGTTGCGCATTGCCGGTGGTTCGGTTGTGTGGTTGCGATCAGGGTTTCTGAGCGGTCGCGGGTTTGGGTTCTGGCAAGGCGCGATGAACCCGAGCTGCCTTTGGGCAGCGAGCGGTGAGACGCAACGCAGCCAGAGGCCAAACCCGCACCGCTCAGGGGACTCGGACCGGCATGAGGAGATAGAGGTAGTCGTCGTGTCCGACGCCGCGGAGCACGGCCGGCTTCATCGGATCGATCGTCGACAGGGTGATCTCGTCGCCCTCGACGGCATCGATGCCCGCGACGAGGTAGTCGGGGTTGAAGGCGACCGTCATCTCGGCACCGCTGTATGTCGCGTCGATCTCCTCGTGTGCGTTGCCGACGTCCTGGGTGACCGCGGTCAGCGACAGGATCTCGCCGTCGAGGCCGAGCCGCACCGGCGTGGAGTCCTGGGCGAGGATCTTCACGCGTCGCAACGCCTCGATCAACGCCTCGCGGCCCACGGTCAGGATGTTCGGATACGCCGACGGCAACAGGTTGCGGTAGTTCGGGTACTCCCCCTCGATCAGCCGCGTCGTCAGCCGCGTCTCGCCCACCTCGAACACCGCCTCGCGCTCACCGAGCACGACGGTGAGCTCGGCGTCCGGGGTCATGATCCGTCCCAGCTCGGCGAGGGCACGGCCCGGAACCAGCACCTTCTGGCCTGCACCCAGGACCGACGACTGGGGGAGATCGCGCACCGCGAGACGGTACGAGTCGGTCGCCACCATCTTCAGCCCGTCGTCGTCGGCCGCCAGCAGCACCCCGGTCAGCACGGCCCGTGCGTCGTCGGTCGACGCGGCCCGCACGACCTGGCGGAGCGCGTCGGTCATCACCCGCGCCGGCAGGGTGACTGGCTCGCCGCTCGGCTCCACCGTGGCCGGGTAGTCCGACAGCGACAGCGGCCGGACCGAGAACTGCGATCGTCCGGCCGAGATCGACATCTCCTCGTCGCGGAGCTCGACGTCGACCGCACCGGGGGGCAGTGCCTTCACGATGTCGCCGACGAGACGAGCCGGCACGACGGCCGAGCCGGACGCGTCGACGTGGACGGGGATCGACAACCGGATCGACAGCTCGAGGTCGGTGCCCGTCACGGTGAGCTCGTCGTCGCCGACGTCGAGGCGTACGCCCGACAGCACCGGCAAGGTGCCGGTCCGGCTGGTGGCGGCACGTCCGGCTGTCGCGACGGCCTCGGCCAAGATCTCCCGCTCGCAGCGAAACTTCACGGTGCGCCCCTTCTCCCCATCCTGCATGTTCTAGGTGTAGTAGTAGTAATAGGTGCTGTGGACTGTGGACAACCACCGATCGTCCCAGCGTAGGTCGTGTGTCGGAGCCGACGACGTTGTCCACCGTCGTCCCCATCGCGCGGATGACACCTTGGTGATTCGGTGGACAACGTCGCGTTGTCCACCGATCCGCGTCCGGTTGTCCCCGTACGGATCCACATCTTGTCCGCACGCACCTCGCGATCCGCGGATCGTTCCGCGATGAGCGAGTGGACGGGCGGGCCGGGAGCGAGGACGGGTCGGGTCACGACAGCTTGAGCTTCTGCAGCACGTCGGTCACCTGCTCGTAGATCGCCTGCCGCTCCCCCATCTGGCGCTGGATCTTCTCGACGGCGTGGATCACGGTCGTGTGGTCGCGACCGCCGAACAGGCGTGCGATGCTCGGATAGCTGAGATCGGTCTGCTCCCGGAACACGTACATCGCGATCTGGCGAGCGGTGACGAGGGGTCGCTGGCGGCTCTTGCCCTTGAGGGCGTCGACGTCTTGGCCGAGGATCTGTGCGATCTCGGCCAGCAGCTCCGCGTCGGTGCGGGGCCTGGGTTCGGTGTCGGTGAGGAGATCGGACAGTTGCTGCTTGGCGAGATCGGTGGTGATCGGCGCACCGGAGAGGCTGGCGTAGGCGGTGACCCGGATCAGCGCACCCTCGAGCTCACGGATGTTCGTCGAGACCTTCGACGCGATGAACTCGAGGGTCTCCGAGGGGACCTCGACGCGCTCGCGCTCGGATTTGTTGCGCAGGATGGCGAGGCGGGTCTCGAGGTCGGGTGGCTGGATGTCGGTGATGAGCCCCCACTTGAACCGGCCGCGCAGACGTTCCTCCAGGGTCGGGATGGCGTCGGGCACCCGGTCGGACGAGATGATGATCTGCTTGTTCGCTCCGTGGAGCGAGTTGAAGGTGTGGAAGAACTCCTCCTGAAGCCCTTCCTTGTTCTCGAGGAACTGCACGTCGTCGATGAGCAGGACGTCGATCTCCCGGTACCTGCGGCGGAGGCCGGCCATCGAGTTGGACCGGATGGCGTCGACGTACTCGTTCATGAACGTCTCGGTCGACACGTAGCGAACGACGTGATGGTGGTAGTTCTCGTGGACGTAGTGGCCGATCGCGTGGAGCAGGTGCGTCTTGCCGAGCCCGGCGGAGCCGTAGATGAACAGGGGGTTGTAGCTGCGTGCCGGGGTCTCGGCGACGCGCAGCGCGGCGGCGAGCGCGAACTGGTTGGACGCCCCCTTCACGAAGGTGTCGAAGCGATAGTTGTGGTTGAGACCGGCATCGTCGAGGGCCTCGGTCGTGGGGATGGACGACGGCGCCGGGATCGGACCGGCTGCCGAGCGGGCTTCGACCGGCAGTGTGGCTCGATCGGCGATCGGCTCGTCGACGGGCGAGACGATCACGACGTCGAAGCGTCGGTCGCTCATCCCGAGGTCGGACATCGCATCGGTGATCAGGCCGAGATAGCGCGTCATGATGCGCTCGCGATTGAGGCTGTTCGGCACAGCGATCACCACGTTGCTGGAGGCGGGATCGTTGATGGGCGTGACGTCGGAGAAGGTCGAGAACCACACGGATTCGTTGAGCTGTGCACGAAGGAGGTGCGAGATACTCGCCCAGGCTTCGACTTGGTCGCTCATGGTGCCTCCGTGCAATCGCCGACCTTCCACACGGTTGTCCACAGCTGTGGACAAGAGGTGCGGTGG
>CBFCWS010000144.1:0-7800 GCA_965601765.1 uncultured Ilumatobacter sp.
ATCGCCGACCTCGACCGAGCGCTACGACCGTGACGAAGCAAGCCAGGCTTGCTTCGTCACGTGTAGTAGGGGTTCTCGCCGGTCGAGTGGTCGGTGAGGTCCTTCACCCGCTGGAGGGCGGGGATCTGCTCGGTCAGCATGGTCTGCACGCCGTCGAGCATGGTGGCCTTGCTCATCGAGCAGCCGTGGCACCCTCCGCCCATCGTCATGTAAGCCGTTCCCTCGCCGTCGTGGCCCATGTAGGTGACGAAGCCGCCGTGGGCCGCGAGTGCCGGGTTGACCTCGCCGGAGACGATCGCCTCGATCTCGGCCGACATCTCGTCGTCGCCGATCAGCCCCTCCGCAGTCGGCATCTGCGGGCGGTTGGGGTTGCGGATCACGAGGCCCTGCGAGTCGGTGTAGTCGAGCGTGGCCTCGGTGAGGGCCTCCACCGAGTCGGCCGGGATGATCGTCCTGATCGAGCCCGAGTCGTTGGTGTGGGTCCGCACCTCGTCGGTGAAGGCCGCGGTGAGGAACTCGTCGAACGACAGGTCGTAGCGGAAGTCCTCGCCCGGTCGGGAAGCGATCGCCAGGCGGAGCCCGAGATCGTCGGCGTCGGCCTCGTCGGCCCGCAGCTCGATCAGCTTGGACAGCGCGGCGTCGGTGATGGTGATGATCGGTGCTGCGGCACCGTCGTCGTTCCCGTCGCCTGCAGAGGATCCGAGGGCTTCCAGCGGGCTCATGGCCCCAGGCTACCGTCGGTCCCGTGACCACCGCCGCTCCTCCGCCCGATGCGTCGGTCGACTTCGTCGACCACTTCGATCGATCGGCCCGCGCGTTCGCCGACGCCGTCGACGGTGCCGATCCGACCGCCGCGGTCGCGGCGTGCCCCGGGTGGACCGTGCTGCGCCTCGTCGAGCACCTCGGCCAGATCCACTTGTGGGCGGCGTTCTGCGCTGCCAACGGCCGGGCGCCGACGCAGGACGAGACCGACGCGATGGAGCGGTTCGACCGGACGCGACCCGACCTCGCGGCCGACTGGTACCGGTCGACCGCGGCGGTGCTGGCGCCGACCCTGCGGGCGCTCGATCCCGAAGCACCGACCTGGCACCCGTTCCCGACCGAGCAGGTCGCCGCGTTCTGGCCGCGGCGTCAGGCCCACGAGACCGTGATCCACCTCTGGGACCTCGAGCATGCCGCCGGTCGCGAGCCGTCGGCGATCGATGCTGCGTTCGCGAGCGACGGGATCGACGAGTACTTCGGGGTGGTGCTGCCGCGTCTGCGGGCGCGCGGTGCGAAGCTGCCGGGCGGCAGCTTCCACGTCCACTGCACCGATGTCGACGGCGAATGGCTCGTGTGGGACGACGGCGACTACCACCTCGTCCGAGCACATCGCAAGGGCGATGCCGCCCTGCGCGGCCCGGCCCAGGCACTGCTGCTGTCGTTGTGGGGACGACCCCACGCCGACACCGACGCGCTCTCGCCGATCGGCGACGGGGCGGTCGTCGACGCCTGGTTGCACCCCGGCTGATCCCCGCTGATCCGGGGCTGATCGCAAGCCGGTCCCCGGACCGACCGTCGAGAACTCGCCGAAAGGTCACGGGATGTTCACCATCGGCTGGTAGACGTGTCTCGTGCGCATTCTCGTGACCAACGACGACGGCGTCGACGCTCCCGGTCTCCACCACCTCGCGCGGGCGATGACCCGCCACGGCGACGTGGTCGTGATCGCCCCCGACCGCGAGTTCTCGGGTGCGGGCGCCGCGATCGGCGCGATCTGGGACTTCGAGCCCGAGGTGGTTCGCTGCGACATCGACGGCGTGCCCGAGACGTGGTCGGTCAACGGGCCGCCCGCGCTGTGTGTGATGTACGCACGACTCGGGGCCTTCGGCGGCGACTTCGATCTCGTCGTGTCGGGCATCAACCCCGGCGCCAACGTCGGCCGCTCGGTCTACCACTCGGGCACGATCGGCGCCTGTCTCTCCGGCCGCAACGCCGGCTGGTCGGGTGTCGCCGTCAGCCAGGCGGCGGTCAGCTGGGGCGTCGAGGGTCAGGCCTGGTCCGAGGTCGTGGCGCAGCAGAAGTTCCACGTCGCGGCCGAGGTCGCGAGCACGTTCGTCGGCGGCCTGATCGAGGGGCTGCCCGAGCGACTGGTCGTCGCCAACCTGAACGTGCCGAACATCGAGCTCGGCGACATCAAGGGTTGGGCGGTGACCGAGGTCGGGAGGCTCCCCCCACGGGCGATGTCGAAGGCAACGCTCGTGCCCGATCCGTCCCGGCCCGACCACTTCGGCCTCGACGTCGCATGGGGCGACCCGATCGACCTGCCCGCGCACACCGACGGCGGCACCATCGAGGCCGACCGGGTCTCCGTGTCGTACATCACACGCCTGAGCAGCGAACGGCGGGCCGACATGGCTTCGGCGGAAGCCGGCCTCGCCTCCCTGCTCGGCCCCCCGACCGAGGTCTGAACCGCCGACCGTGACGAAGCAAGCCTGGCTTGCGTCGTCACGCGGCGGTCGGGGCGTCCTCTGGGGCGGGGCCGCTGGTGACGACGACGGCTGCCAGCCACGTCGCGACCGGAACCGATGCGACCAGGCCGATCGAGCCGACGAGGGCGCGCACCACCTCGGTGGCGACCAGCTCGCGGGTCACGATGTCGGTGAACCCCTCTCCTGCGCTCGTGAAGAGCAGCAGCAGGGGCAACGCGGCGCCGGCGTAGGCGAGGAACAGCGTGTTGACCGTCGAGGAGATGTGATCCCGGCCGATCCGCAGCGCCGGGCGGACGAGCTCGGTCGTCGTCATCGACGGCCGAGCGCGCTTGAGCTCCCACACCGCCGAGACCTGGGTGACCGTGACGTCGTCGAGCACCCCCAGCGCCCCGATCACGATCCCGGCGAGCAGGAGGCCCCGCGGGTCGATGCCGTCGGACGCGCCCCCGACGAGGAGGGTGGCGTCGCTCGCGAGACCGGTGAGGTTGGTGACGGCGACGAAGATCGACGCGAGGATCGCCGTCGCCACGAGGCTCGCGAGTGTCGAGAGCAGCGCCACCGCGGTCGACGCGGTCACCCCGTGCGCGAGGAGCAGGGCGACGAACGCGATCGCCGATGCCGTCGCCATCGCCACCGCGAAGGCGTTGGATCCCTCGAGGATCGCGGGGAGCGTGAACCAGACGATCAGCAACAGGCTGCACGCGAGTCCGGCGATCGCGCCGACACCTCGCCACCGACCGAGCGCGACGACCGCTGCGACGAAGAGCACCAGCAGCACCATCATGGGGGTGCCGCGCTGGAAGTCGTAGAACACGAAGACCAGCTCGCCGGTCTCGCCCGGGAAGGCGTCGACGAGCATCGCGTCGCCGACCGACAGCTCGCCACCGATCGGTTGGACGAAGTCGCCGATCTGGCCGTCGAGGTCACCCCCGGTGAGCACGAACTCGACCCGCTCGCAGCGGTCGGCTGATCCGGCGGCACACGGCGCGAGTTCGACGGAGGTCACGTCGGCGGGGATCGGATCCCCTTGCAGCTGCAACGGATCGCCCACCCCGACGTCGTCGCCCGGCCAGAGGACGACCACCGCGATCACCGTCAGCAGCGCGGCCACACCGACGGCGATCCAGAGCCGTCGCACGACACCGCCATCGAGGTCGGGTGGGGGGCCGTGCGCGTGGACGCCGTGCGAGTGGCCGTGACCGGCGACGTGGGGATCGTCGGCAACTCCGGCGTGGGCCGGGTCGGGCGCCGCAGCGGTGTCGAGGTCGTCACCGGGAGTCGACATGTGCTCACAGTGGCACAGTGCACGGGTGGCGTGGGGTACCCCTCCGACCGACGAACGAACCTGTCGCCCCTGCCGACCCGAGCCACTCGCAGGCGCCCTGCCAGACTGCCGAGGTGCACCTCGAGCTCTCCGCCGACGAACTCCTGATGACCACCCGCTCGGTACGCAAGCGACTCGACTTCGACCGGCCGGTCGACACCGAGACGGTGATGGAGTGCCTCGACATCGCGCTCCAGGCGCCGACCGGTTCGAATCGACAGGGGTGGCAGTGGGTCTTCGTCGCCGACGACGACAAGAAGGCCGCGCTCGCCAGGATCTACCGCGACAACTTCATGAAGTACCGCAGCCGGCCCGCGCCGCAGTACGACGACGGCGACGTGCGGGCCGAGCGGCGGGCTGCGGTCATGGACTCGGCGACCTATCTCGCCGAGGAGTTCCAGCGCGTGCCGGTGATGATGATCCCGTGCATCGAGGGCCGCGCCGATCCGGCGACCCCCGGTGCGGGCGCCTCGTTCTGGGGTTCGCTGCTGCCGGCGGTGTGGAGCTTCATGCTCGCCCTGCGCGAGCGCGGGATGGGCTCGGCCTGGACGACGCTGCACCTCCTCGACGACGGCGAGCGGCAGGCCGCCGAGCTGCTCGGCATCCCCCACGAGCGGTACAGCCAGGCGGGACTGTTCCCCATCGCCCACACGATCGGCACCGACTTCAAGCCGGCGAGCCGGCTCCCGGGGATCGAGCTGAGCCACTGGGACACCTGGGGTGAGCGCCCCACCATCTGATCGACCGAGGGTTGCGGCACGGCCCACGGCCCCGGCCACGGCTCACTCGACGAGGCGCAGTCCGGACGGGGTGATCGTCGGTTCGTCGTGCGGCAGATCGACGACGAACTCGGTGCGGTGGGCCGGGAAGCGGTGCTCGCTGAACAGCACCGGGCGTCCGTCGGCGTCGGTGGTCGTGCGGCGGCAGGTGAGCAGCGGGGCCCCGACGGGGACGGCGAGCAGATCGGCATCTGCGGCCGACGCTGCGTCGGCGCCGATGGTCTGGGTGGCACCACGCAGGTCGAGGCCGAGCAGCTCGTAGAACGGCCGCCGCTCTACGTCGTCGAGCGACAGGCGCTGACCGTACGCCGCCGGGCACCACACGGTGACCACGGCGAACGGCTCGCCGTCGGCCAGGTTCACCCGCTTCACGCGCAGCACGCGGTCGGCGCCGAGCACCTCGCGGACGTGTGGCGGTGGATCGGCCAGCTCGAACTCGACCACCTGGCGGGCCGCGGCCCGCCCGCTCGTGCGCAACTGACCCTCGATCGTCCCCAGCCGCTCGAGCCGCTGCCGGACCGGTTCGGTGGCGACGAACCAGCCGAAGCCCTGCCGGGCGGCGACGAGACCCTCGTCGCGCAACAGCTCGAGCGCACGTCGCACCGTGACCCGGCTCGCGCCGAACTCGGTCGACAGCTCCGACTCGCTCGGGAGCAACGACCCGGGCGCGGCGTCGACGGCGCGATCGCGGAGATCGTCGGCGATCTCCTGGTACCTGACGCGTCTCACCGCATGCCCGCCTCGATCAGCTCGATCCGATTGCCGAACGGATCGTCGACGAAGCAGCGCTCGAGCTCGGGGATCTCGTCGCTCCAGGCGACGTCGAGCCGGCCGTCGCTGACCAACCGCCGGAGATTGCGGACGAGCAGGGCCGGGTGGGCCCGGCGCGCGGGGGTGAAGTCCGGGTCGACACCCACGTGGATCGACGTCGACCCGGCCTCGAACCATCCGCCCTCGCTCCCGGCCAGCCCGGCCGGGCGTGGCACCTCGGCGAGGCCGAGCCGGTCGACGAGGAACCGGCGCATCTCGTCGAGGCCACCGGCGGGGACGACGAGCTGCACGTGGTCGATCCCGACGTGCTCGACGCCGGCGCTCGGATCGGCTCCCCCGCCGGCTCGATCATCCCGTTCGTCGTTCGTTGGCCTCACGTTGCCCACCCTAGAGCACTTGTATTAGAGTTGTCTACATGACCGTGACTGCCAGCACCCCCATCGAACTCGTCGAGGCCGTCTACGCCCGGTTGCCCGACAGCGTCGCCACCGCCCGCGAGCGGCTCGGCCGACCGCTGACGCTCACCGAGAAGATCCTGGTCAACCATCTCGCCGACCCCGATGCGCCGTACGAGCGCGGGACGACCTACAACGACTTCCACCCGGACCGGGTCGCGATGCAGGACGCGACGGCGCAGATGGCCCTGTTGCAGTTCATGACCGCCGGCCTCGACGAGGTGGCCGTCCCGTCGACGGTGCACTGCGATCACCTCATCCAGGCCAAGGTCGGCGCACAGATCGACCTCGGCGTGGCGGTCGACACCAACAAGGAGGTCTACGAGTTCCTCCGGAGCGTGTCGGCGAAGTACCAGATCGGCTTCTGGGGACCCGGCTCGGGCATCATCCACCAGGTCGTCCTCGAGAACTACGCGTTCCCGGGCGGGATGATGATCGGCACCGACAGCCACACGCCGAACGCGGGCGGGCTCGGCATGGTCGCGATCGGTGTCGGGGGCGCCGACGCCGTCGACGTGATGACCGGGTTCCCGTGGAACGTCCGCTGGCCGAAGGTGATCGGGGTCGAGCTGACCGGCGCGCTGAGCGACTGGTCGAGCCCGAAGGACGTCATCCTCGAGGTGGCCCGCCAGCTCACGGTCAAGGGCGGCACGGGCGCGATCGTCGAGTACCACGGACCCGGCGCCGACACGATCTCGGCCACCGGCAAGGCCACGATCTGCAACATGGGCGCCGAGATCGGCGCGACCACGTCGGTGTTCGGCTACGACCACCACATGGCGCAGTACCTCAAGGCGACCGGCCGGGAGGCGATCGCCGACGCGGCCGACCACGTCGCCGAACACCTGCGCCCCGACGAGGGCGCGCTGTACGACGAGCTGATCGTGATCGACCTCGACGAGCTCAAGCCGCTGATCAACGGGCCCCACTCCCCCGATCGCGCCCATCGGGTCGGCGCCGACGGCGTCGGGGCGGCGGCTCGCGAGCACGGCTGGCCGCTCGTGCCCTCGGCCGCGCTGATCGGATCGTGCACGAACTCCTCGTACGAAGACATCACCCGAGCGGCGTCGATCGCCCGCCAGGCCGCCGCCCACGGCCTGACGGCCGCAGTGCCGCTCCTCATCACCCCGGGGTCCGAGCAGACGCGGGCGACGATCGAGCGCGACGGCCTGCTCGCCGATCTCGAGGCGGTCGGGGCCACCGTGCTCGCCAACGCCTGCGGGCCGTGCATCGGCCAGTGGAGCCGGCCCGAGGCGATCACCGGGCAGACGAACACGATCGTGACGTCGTTCAACCGGAACTTCCCGAAGCGCAACGACGGCAGCGCCAACACGCTCGCCTTCGTCACCTCCCCCGACACCGTGATGGCGATCGCGCTGGCCGGTTCGCTCGACTTCGACCCGACGTCCGACACGATCACCGCTCCCGACGGCACCGAGGTGCGCCTCGACGCACCGGTCGGGCAGGTGCTCCCCGACGCCGGCTACGACCCGGGCGAGGACACCTTCACCCCACCGCCCGAGGACGTCGGCTCGGTCGAGGTGATCGTCAGCCCCGACAGCGACCGCCTGCAACTGCTCGAACCGTTCCCGGCGTGGGACGGCGCCGACTTCACCGACCTCCCGGTGCTGGTCAAGGCCCAGGGGAAGTTCACGACCGACCACATCTCGATGGCCGGCCCGTGGCTCAAGTACCGGGGCCACCTCGAGAACATCTCGGGCAACCTCTACCTCGGCGCCGTCAACGCCTTCGACGGGTACGAGGTCGGCGAGGGCAAGAACGTGCTCACCGGCGAGACCCAACCGTTCCCCGAGATCGCCAGGGCGTACCACGAGGCCGGCCAACCCTGGGTCGTCATCGGCGACGAGAACATGGGCGAGGGGTCGAGTCGCGAGCACGCGGCGATGGAACCGAGGTTCCGGGGCGGGCTCGTGGCGATCGCACGCAGCTTCGCCCGCATCCACGAGACGAACCTGAAGAAACAGGGCATGGTGCCGCTG
>CBFCWS010000145.1:0-7782 GCA_965601765.1 uncultured Ilumatobacter sp.
CCGCTGCTCGACGCCGGCGGCGCGCCGATCGGCACGATCGACGACCTGGTCGCCGTGCCCGGTCGCCCCGGCCACCCTCCCCGCGTGACCGGCTTCGTCGCGACCAGCCAGGGCCGCCGGATCTTCGTCAACTCGGCCCGCATCGCCGATCTCGACAGCGACGGCGCGCGCCTCCGCAGCTGGGACATCGATCTCAACCCCTTCACCCGGCGGCCCGGCGAGATGCTCATCGGCGAGCTCATCGACCGGCAGATCACCACCGGTGAGCGGGTCAGCGACGTCGGGCTCGAGTCGGCGAGCGACGGCCGCACGCGCTGGTGGGACCTCACCAAGATCCGCCTCGCCATGCGAACCCAGCGGCGGCGGCGCCCGTCGTATCGCCTCGTCGACTACGACGAGGTCCCCGAGCTGTACGCAGGCATGTCGCCGATCGCGGCCGAGGCCGCCCGGCTGCGCGACATGCACCCGAGCGACGTCGCCCACATCGTCCGCAGCATGCCGCTCGCCCGGCGCCGCCAGCTCGCTGCCACGATGGACGACGAACGCCTCGCCGACGTGCTCGAGGAACTGCCGGAGAACGAGCAGCTCCGGCTGATCGAAGGACTCGACCTCGATCGTGTCGTCGGCGTGCTCGACGAGATGGAGTACGACGACCTCGCCGACCTGCTCGGTGAGATGCCCCAGCAGCAGCGCAACACCGTGATCGCCGCGATGGACGAAGACGACGCGGAGGTCGTGACCCGGCTGCTCTCGTACGAGGCGGCGACGGCGGGCGGCATGATGACACCCGAGATCGTCGTCCTCGGACCGACCAACACCGTCGCGGAAGCCCTGGCTCGCATCCGCGACCCCGGGCTCACACCGAGCATCGCCGGTCAGGTCTTCGTCACCCGACCCCCGTTCAAGCCGCCCACCGGCAAGTTCGTCGGCGTCGTGTTCATGCAGCGGCTCCTCCGCGAGCCACCGAGGATGGAGCTGCGCCACTGCGTCGCGGTCGATGTGCCAACGGTGGCACCGGAGACCGCAGCACGAGCCGTGTTCGAGGAGTTCGCGTCGTACGACATGCTCGCGCTGGCGGTCGTCGAGGGAGACGACGACCATCTCCTCGGAGCCGTCAGCGTCGACGACGTCGTCGACCGGATGCTGGGCACCGGCTGGCGCCTCCGGCACCGCCGCCAGGACGGCGCCGTCGGCGACCACCTGAACGAGGCCCCGGCGACATGAGGCGGCGCAGCGACCTCACCGAACCGCGCCAGCGCGGCCGCCTCGACGTGTCGTACGACCCCGAGGCATTCGGCCGATTCGCCGAATCGATCGCCCGTTACCTCGGCACCGCCCGGTTCCTCGTCTGGCAGACGGGCGTCATCGTCGTCTGGCTCGCGCTCAACATCCTGCCGCCGGAACGCTGGCAGTTCGACCCGTGGGGTCGCGGCCTCGTGCTGCTCACCCTCGTGCTGTCGCTCCAGGCGTCGTACGCGGCCCCGCTCATCCTGCTCGCGCAGGCGCGCCAGGAGCGCCGCGACCACATCGCCGCCGAGCAGGATCGCGAGGTCGCGGAACGGACCCAGGCCGACACCGAGTACCTCGCACGCGAGATCGCCGGCGTACGGCTCGCCCTCGCCGACGTGGTCACCGGCGAGGAGCTGAGGGATCAGCTCACCGACCTGACCCGGGCGATGGAGCGGCTGGCGGCTCGCCTCGACCATCTGGATCCGGCCGGTGGACCCGGCAACGGCTCGGTCGAGACGCCCACCGGCGGCTGAGCGACGCGATCGGATCGGCGTCGCGGGCGGTGGACGCTCGGCCTCAGATCATGGGGATGCCGGTGAACTCCTGCAACCGGACGCCGTAGCGCTCCACCCCGCGCAGGAGGTCGGTGGTGGGCAGCCCGGCATCGCCGGCCATGACGGCCCCACCGGGCAGGCGCCCGTCGGCCAGCGCGGTCGCCAGGCTGGCAGCCGTCGCCGCGGCTGTGGTCCCGACGAGCTCGGCCACACCGGCGATCAAGCACTGGCGCGCGCCGTCGGCGTCCGCGCCACGCACCTCCACGCGCAGCGCGCCGATCGCCCCCTCGGGTGGCGGTGGCTTCAGCATCGGGAGCCAGGCGGTGAAGCGGTCGCGGCGCCGCGCCGAGCGCCGCATGCTGATGCGCCCGACCTCGGGGAACGACCGGTGGAGCACGTCGGGCGCGGCGAGGCGGGCCCGATAGCAGTCGAGTGCGCCGATCGGTTCGGGGAACCAGCACAGCTCCCGCCCCGACCCCCCGACGTGGTCCACCCACGCGCCATCGTGCCACTCGGCCGAGATGCCGCTCAGCGCACGATGGTGCTCGCGGGCGCAGGCCGGCCCGGCGGTGCCGTGGATCGCGACGTGGATCTCGTCGACCGAGTCCAGCTGCGATGCGAGATGGCGGGCGATCAGACCGGACAGACCGGGTGACATCGCGGCACCGACGACCAGGGTGCTGCCGTCGGGCACGGTCAGCGCCAACACGTCGTTCGTGTCCTCGACCGAGTCACCGACGGTGACGACGTGGAGACCCCGGCGCAGCGCGCCGTGCGCGAGAGCGACGTGGTCGCCGCCCGAGACCAGTAGGGCGACGTCGCCCGGACGGGCTGCGGTGACGGCGTTCCAGCGCCCGTCGTGGACGATCACCGGCCGGTCGGCGAGCAGGCGGATGATCCGGCTCCCGGTGACGCCGTCGCCGACGACGTGGATCGTGGTCACGCGCGGGTCACGGCAACTCGAGCGGGCGCCAGCCACCGTGCTGGGGTGGTACCCCACCGGGCCCCGACAAACGGATCCCCGCCGCGGCGATCCCGGCGAACGCCAACGCCGCGAGCAACCGACGAAGCAACTTCACACGGGCATGCTACGGCGCACGCCCTGGTGCGTCACGGTCGCAGGCCGGCGCCGGACGATCGGGCCGAGCGTCGCGCCGGCGAACCGTCGTGCTCTCGGTGGTTGAGTGGGGCTAGCTGGAATCGAACCAGCGACCTCTGCCTTATCAGGGCAGCGCTCTAACCGACTGAGCTATAGCCCCAGCGGCGATGCGAGGCTAGCGGCGCCCCGCAGCGACCTCAACCCGGCGAGACGTCGACGTGGTCGCGACGTCGCCGTGATCCCTCGCCGTCACCCTTCCGCGGACGTACGGTGCCGCCGGTCGCCAACACCTCCCCGGGGATCGGCTCGGTCCGGTCGTCCTCGACGACTTCCTCGCGTCGGGTCGAGCTGGCGGCGTCCCCATCCGCACCGACCGGCGCGCGTGAACCCGACGTGTCGGCCGCCGCGGTCGTGCGCTCGCCGGCAGCGCCGTGTCCGGTGGAAGCGTGAAGGATCGGCTCGCCGACAACGTCAGGAACGCGCTCATCGACGGCCTCACGAACCGGCTCATCAGCAACCTCACGAACCGGCTCATCCACGACCTCGGGAACCGGCTCATCGACAACCTCACGAACCGGCTCATCCACGACCTCGGGAACCGGCTCATCCACGACCTCGGGAACCGGCTCATCGACAACGTCGGGAACCCGCTCATCAGCAACGTCCGGGATTCGCTCGTCGACAACGTCGGGGGCGCGCCCGCCGGTAACGCCCAGGACTGCCGCACCGGCAACGTCGGGAACCCGCTCATCCGCAACATCGGGGACCTGCTCGCCGACGACGTCGGGGAGGCGCCCACCGGCAGGGTCGTCGACGCGCTCGTCGGCAAGGTCCTCGCGGGGCTCGACGGCGGCGTCGGCAGCGCGCTCCTCGGCGTCCTCGTCGATCGACCAGTCGGCTTGTACCGGTTCGGCCAGGAGGTCGGTGGCCGGATCGGGCAGGTCGTCCGAAGCCACCGGCGTCGTCGCATCGGCCGTCGCCGCCCGTGTCGCCTCGGCCGTCACCTCCGACTCGTCCGAAGCGGCGATCGACCAGTCGGCGCTCGCCGGGACCGGGGGCCGCTCGGCGACGAGGGCGAGTGGGTCGGGCCCGTCGTCGACCGTCCACGCCGGGTCGCCGGCACCGGTCACCCGGGCCGAGGCAGACGGCGTCCGGCGCACGACATAACGCCGTGACGACGTGGCCGTCCGCTCGACGACCTCCTCCTCGAGCACCGTCATCCGGACACCGCCCATGATGTCGCTGACCAGGTTGAACAAGGTGACGAGCAGAACGATCCCACCCGTCGTCGCCACGACGCCGAACAGGCCGATCGTGCGGGCGTTGCGGAAGATCGCCTCACCGTCGAACTCGAAGGTCTCCCAGCCGAACTGCGTGAACCACCGCTCGACGTTGTCGAGCGTGCCCGTCGCGGCGGCGACCCGCCAGAGCAGCACCCCCGAGGTCAGCACCACGATGTACGCCACGGCCGAGAAGATGATGCCGACCTTGAAGGCGCTCCACGGGTCGACGTGTCGCAGGACCCGCGTGACCCGCCGCACCCGCGGTCGCCGTCCCGGACGACGGAGCGCGATGGAGGCTGCCTCGGTGGGAACCGGGCCGACGTACTCACCGAGACCCTGCACGCCGGTACGTTGCTCGATCGGGTCGGCGGACGCCTCGGGTGCGACGGTTCCCTCGAACGGCGGGAGCGAGGCAGGTGCGAGCGCAGCCGGCGCCTCGTCCTGGGGGACCGAGCCGTCGTCGGTCGCCGGGACGATCTCGGGCAGCTCGTACGGCTCCGGCGGCGTGTCGTCGACGTGCCAATCGACCGTCGGCTCGTGCGAGCCGATGCGCGTGGAATCCGTCGACATGGGACGAGTGTAAACCGGTGTCAGGGCAGGTTCGTGGCGCGGGCCGTCGCGCGGCGCTCACCGACCACCACGACGACGACGACCTCGGTCCCGTCACCGAGCGCGTTCGAGACGTCGCGCTGCTCCCAACCGACCAGCTCCGCACCGTTCGCGGACGCCATCTCGGCGGCCGCGGTTCGGCCGCCGATCACCCCCGCGAGCGCCGCCGAATCGGCTGCGCTGCGAGCGCGCTGGTGGTCGACCAGATCACCCGCGACGGTGACGAGTCCGAACAGGACGACCGTCGCGACGGCCATCGCGATCAGCACGGTGGCGACGGCGACGGCGCCGCGATCGCTCCCGTCCTTCGACGTGGTGTGGGACGGGAGGGTCGGAGCCGACTGGGTGTCGGTGGAGCGTCGCGCCATGGCGTCTGGCCGTCCGTGACGGTTGTCGGGCAGCCGGGGCTGCGATGGGCGTCGAGAGCTGGTCAGGCCTCGTCGACGGCGATGATCGGTGCGACCGATGCCACGGTCTGACCGTCGTCGAGGTTCATGATCCGCACGCCGGTGGCGTCGCGACCCTGGGACGAGATCTCTCTCACGTCCATGCGAATGGTCACGCCACCGGACGACACGGCAACGATCTCGTCGTCGAGTCCGACCATGAACGCGGCGACCACGAACCCCTTCTTGCCCGTCAGCTTGATGCCTCGCACACCCTGACCACCGCGACCCTGTCGGTTGAACTTGTCGAGCTGGGTGCGCTTGCCGTAGCCGCCGTCGGTCATCAGCAGGATCGCGGTGTCGTCCCGGGCGACGTCGCAGGAGACCACCTCGTCGTCGGACGACTTGAGCTTCATCCCGCGCACGCCGGCCGCCGAGCGACCCATCGCCCGCACGTCGTTCTCGTGGAAGCGGATCGTCATGCCCGAGCGGGCGACCATGAAGATGTCGTCGCCACCGGTGGTCTCGATCACCTTGACGAGCTCGTCGTCGTCGCGGAGGTTGATCGCGATGATGCCGTCGCGTCGCGACGAGTCGTACGCGTCGAAGGTGGTCTTCTTGACCGTGCCGAGCCTGGTCGCGAAGAACAGGTTGCGATCGCCGGCGAACTCGCGGGTGTCGATGATCGCCTGGATGCTCTCGCCGGGCTGGAGCGGCAACAGGTTGACGATCGGCATGCCCTTGGCGGTGCGCTCGCGCTCGGGGACGTCGAGCGCTCGGAGTCGGTAGACCTTGCCGCGGTTCGAGAAGAACAGCAGGTGCGCGTGCGCGGTCGTGAAGATCACGTGGCGCACGATGTCGTCGGCCTTCAGCTTGCCGCCCGACACGCCGCGACCGCCGCGACCCTGTGACTTGAACGACGCCGCCGAGACCGCCTTGACGTACTGCGCCTCGGTCATGACGACCACGAGCTCCTTGTCGTCGACGAGGTCCTCGATGGACATCTCACCGTCGTCGTAGGTGATCTCGCAGACGCGGTCGGTGGCGAACCCCTCACGGATCGCGAGCAGCTCGTCCTTGATGACGTTGCGGAGCAGCACGTCGTCGCCGAGGATGGCCTCGAGCTCGCCGATCGTCGTGCGGACGTCGTCGAGCTCGGTCTCGAGGTCGATCCGGCTCAGCCGGGTGAGCTGACGGAGCTGCATGTCGAGGATGTCGACGGCCTGCATCTCGGTGAACTCGAACGGCGCTGTCATCAGCGCGGCCTTGGCCGCCGCCGCATCGTCGCTCGCCCGGATCAAGGCGATGATCTCGTCGATGACGTCGAGCGCCTTGATGCGCCCCTCGAGGATGTGCTCGCGCCGCTGCGCCTTCGCGAGACGGAACTCACTGCGGCGGGTGACGACCTCGACCTGGTGGCGGACGTACCCTTCGAGCGCCGTCTTCAGGTTGAGCGTGCGTGGCACGCCGTCGACGAGGGCGACCATGTTGATCGAGAAGGTCGTCTGGAGCTGGGTCAGCTTGAAGAGGTTGTTGAGCACGACGTTGGCGTTGGCGTCGCGCTTGAGGCTGATCACGAGGTTGGTCTTGCCGCCCGCCGAGCCGTCGTTGACGTCGCGGATGCCCTCGAGGTCGCCGTTGGTGACCAGCTCCTCGATGCGGCCGGCGATCGTCGAGACGCTCGTCTGGTAGGGCAGTTCGGTGACGACGATCTCGAAGCCACCGTTCTTCGCCTCCTCGATCGACGCCTTGGCGCGCATCTTCACGCTGCCACGACCGGTCCGGTAGGCGTCGATGATGCCGGCGCGGCCGAGGATCTGGGCGCCCGTCGGGAAGTCGGGGCCCTTGACGTGCTCCATCAGCGCGTCGACGTCGGCGTCGGGCTCGTCGATCAACCGCACCGTCGCGTCGATGACCTCGCCGAGGTTGTGGGGCGGGATGTTGGTCGCCATGCCGACCGCGATCCCCTGGCTGCCGTTGACCAGCAGGTTGGGGAACCGCGCCGGGAGGACCTCGGGTTGCTCGGTGGTGCCGTCGTAGTTCGGCAGCATGTCGACGGTGTCCTCGTCGATCCCGGCGAGGAGCTGCATCGCCAGCGGGTGCAGCCGACACTCGGTGTAGCGCGACGCCGCCGGCCCGAAGTCGGGGGAGCCGTAGTTGCCGTGGAAGTCGATCAGCGGGTGGCGGAGGGAGAACGGCTGGGCCATGCGTACGAGGGCGTCGTAGATGGCGCCGTCGCCGTGGGGATGGAAGCGGGCCATCGTGTCGCCCGAGACGCGGGCGCACTTGACGAACGGGCGATCGGGACGGAAGCCCTGGGTCTCCATGTCCCAGATGATCCGGCGGTGCACCGGCTTGAGCCCGTCGCGCACGTCGGGCAGGGCCCTCGACATGATGACCGACATGGCGTAGTCGAGGAAGGAGTTCTCCATCTCCTCCCCCAACCCGATCGGCTGGATCGGATCGTCCCCCTCCGGCCCGTCACGATCGGCGAGCGGAGGATCGACAGGCGGCGTGATGTCAGACATACATGCGTTCCTTCAGCGTGGGGGCAGGCGTGCGGTGGGGGGTGGTGTGGAGGGGGGCGCTCCGCGATCCCCCCTCCACCATCGAACGATCCG
>CBFCWS010000146.1:0-7769 GCA_965601765.1 uncultured Ilumatobacter sp.
GGGTCGGCTGTGCTTTGGGGCAGCGATCTGGGGTGCCGGTGTCGGGATTGCTGCCGCAGAGTTGGGGGGCGGGGTCGGCTGTGCTTTGGGGCAGCGATCTGGGGTGCCGGTGTCGGGATTGCTGCCACAGAGTCCGCGGGGTGTCGGGGCGGCGGCGGAACCGGCGTCAGAGGCCGGGGCGCCAGATCATCAGCACGAGGCCGATGACGAGGCCGAGGTGGTGGATGCCGACGCCGGCCATCAGCTTCGACGTGGCGGCCGCGCTGGCGTCGGTCAGGGCCGGCTTGATCATGAACCAGCTGACGACCACGAGCACGACCCACACCAGGATCGACAGTGCGAGCCACGTCTGACTGAGCTCGAACAGCCCGTCGGACATGCCCGACAACCCCATCCCCAGCACCCACATCAGGACGAGCGCCGGGAACACGATCCGCATGTGCAGGCCGGCGATGGTCGCGGTCTGCCCGGCCTTGCGCAGCGCCGGATACAGGAACAACGGGCCGAACGCGGCGACCGCGGCCAGGATGTGGAGCAACCCCATGATCCGGTACGGGGTGTCGTTGAACGTCAGGGCCAGCATGGCGCCCGACGATATCGCCGCCCCGTCGGCTCAGACCTGATCGATCGCGTCGATCAGCGCGTTCTCCACGACCTCCGTCAGCGCCGGGTGGATCCAGTACGGGGTCCGGGCGACC
Organism: uncultured Ilumatobacter sp.; assembly: GCA_965601765.1. Taxonomy (GTDB): domain Bacteria; phylum Actinomycetota; class Acidimicrobiia; order Acidimicrobiales; family Ilumatobacteraceae; genus Ilumatobacter. The sequence continues at coordinate 699 of CBFCWS010000146.1, forward strand.
TCCTCGGCGGTCTGGCCGAACTGCATCGCCTGGACGAGCGGCTGGATGAGCGTCGCAGCCTGTGGCCCGATGATGTGAGCACCCACGAGGCGACCCGACGCCCGCTCGACGAGCACCTTGCAGAACGACGTCTCGTCGACGAGTGCCCAGCCGTAGGCCGTCCCACCGAAGTCCCGGCGGCCCACGACGTAGTCGATCCCGTCGGCATCGGCCTCCGCCTGCGTGAGCCCCACCGCTGCCACCTGGGGATTGGAGAAGACCGCCGCCGGCACCGCCCGATGATCGATCGTCCGGAGCTCGTCGGGATGGGCGATGTTCCAGAAGGCCACCTGAGCTTCGCGGTTGGCGACGTGCTTCAGCTGGTACTGGTTCGCGATGTCGCCGATCGCCCAGACACCCTCCGTCGCGGTGCGAAGGTGCTCGTCGACGACGACGGTGCCGTGGTGGTGGCAGGTCACCCCTCCGGCCTCGACGTCGAGCAGGTCGCTGTTGGGTTCGCGACCGGTGGCGACGAGGAGCTCGTCGACCTCGATCTCCTCACCACCCGAGCGGATCACGATGGCGCCGTCGCGCCGCTCGACGTGGGTCGGCACGTGGCCCAGCCGGAGATCGACCCGCTGGCCGAACACCTCGGTGAACCGTCGCGCAACCTCGGCGTCGTGGTCCCGGAGCAGCGTGTTCGACCGGTTGATCAGCGTCACCCGTGAGCCGAGTGCCGAGAAGACGTGCCCCATCTCGGTGGCGATGTACCCGCCGCCGATGATCCCGAGTCGCTCGGGCAGCGTGTCGAGGCGCATGATCGAGTCCGAGGTGTGGAACCCGGTCTCGACCAGACCGGGGATGGGTGGGACGACCGGGCGCGATCCGGCGGCCACGAGGACGTGCGGCGCGGTGACGACGCGGCCCTCGACGTCGAGCGTCCGGTCGCCGACGAAGCGGGCGGTCCCCTCGATGAGCGTCATGTTCGGTGAGCCCACGGCGCGGTACTCGCGTCCGCCCTCGGCGATCGGCTCGATGCGGCCGAACACCCGGTCGCGGATGGCCGCCCAGTCGGCGCCGTGGAAGCGGACGTCGACGCCGAGTCGATCGCTGCTGCCCGCCGTCACGGCCACGTCGGCGGGCATCACGAACATCTTCGACGGGATGCACCCGACGTTGAGGCAGGTCCCGCCGAACGTGCTCCGCTCGACGATCGCGATCTTCCAGTCGGCGAGGAACCCGGGGATCGAGTTCCCGGAGCCACTGCCGATGATGATCAGGTCGTACCGCTCGGTCGTGGTGTCCGTGTCGTCGCTCACATGAGGATTGAACACGTCGAGGGCGCCGTTCGTTCCCGTCGTGCCGCTCGTGCGCGGCGGCAGCGGTCGGGTCGGCCGGATCGAGCGAGCGGTAGCGTGGTGCGGCGTGACCCGCACCTACATCCTGCGCACCTACGGGTGCCAGATGAACGAGCACGACTCCGAGCGCATCGCCGGCCTGCTCGAGGCCGACGGGATGGTCCGCGCCGAGTCGGAGGCCGACGCCGACGTCGTCGTCCTCAACACGTGCTGCATCCGTGAGAACGCCGACAACAAGCTCTACGGCAACCTCGGCCACCTCAAGCCGTGGAAGGACGCCAAGCCGGGCCGCCAGATCGTGGTGTCGGGGTGCCTGGCGCAGAAGGACCGCGACCTCGTCGCCGCCAACGCCGGGCACGTCGACGTGGTCATGGGCACCCACAACGTCCACCGCGCGGCCGAGCTGCTGCACGAGGCCGCCGTCGCCGACCGGCCGGTCGTCGAGGTCCTGGAAGCGGCCGTGATCGACGATCACGCCCTGTTCCCCTCGGCGTTGCCGGCCCAGCGTGAGGCCGCGTACAAGGCCTGGGTCACCATCCAGATCGGCTGCGACAACAACTGCGCGTTCTGCATCGTGCCGGCGGTCCGCGGTGAGGAGATCTCCCGCCCGTTCGCCGAGATCGTCGGCGAGGTCGAGGAGCTCGCGGCGACGGGCGTCACGGAGGTGACGCTGCTCGGGCAGAACGTCAACTCCTACGGGCGCGACCTCCAGCTCGCCGCCCGCCGGTCCGGCGACGACGAGGCCAGGCTGCGCCCCCTGTTCGCCGATCTGCTCCGCAGCGTCGGTGCCGTCGAGGGCATGCGTCGCGTGCGGTACACGAGCCCGCACCCGAAGGACATGCGACCCGACACGTTCGCGGCGATGGCCGGCACGGCGAGCGTCTGCGAGCACCTGCACTACCCGCTCCAGTCGGGCAGCGACCGCGTCCTGTCGCTGATGCACCGTGGTTACTCGGCCGAGCGCTACCTCGCACGGCTGCGTGAGGCCCGGGCGACCATCCCCGATCTCGCGGTCTCCACCGACATCATCGTCGCGTTCCCCGGCGAGACCGACGCCGACTTCGAGCGGACGCTCGAGGTCGCCGCCGCCGCGGAGTTCGACGACGCCTACACGTTCGTCTTCTCGCCGCGACCCGGTACCGAGGCCGCCGAGATGACGGCCGACTTCGTCGACCCCGCCGTGGCGCAGGAGCGCTTCCAGCGGTTGCGCGTCGTGATCGAGCGGTCGTCGCTCGCTCGCAACGAGGCGCGCGTCGGTCGCGTCGAGGAGGTGCTCGTCGAGGGGCCGTCGAAGCGGAACCCGGACGTGCTCTCCGGCCGCACCCGCCAGAACAAGCTCGTGCACTTCGTGCCGCCACGACCGTTGCGCACCGGGAGCTACGCGACGGTCGAGGTCAGCCGCGGCGCGCCCCACTTCCTCGAGGGCCGCTTCGTCGACCTGGTCGCCGAGCCGGCCCACAAGCTCCGGATCCCCGTCGCGGCCCTGTGACGCCCCATCTCGCGTCGGCGCCGATCGCGATCGTCGGGCCGACGGCGTCGGGCAAGTCGGCGGTCGCGATGGCGCTCGCGGAGCGCTTCGGCGACGCGGAGCTGGTCTCGGTCGACTCGATGCAGGTCTACCGGGGTATGGACATCGGGACGGCCAAGCCGTCGCCCGACGACCGGGCCCGGATCCGGCACCACCTGCTCGACCTCGTCGAGCCGACCGAGACCTTCACCGTCGCCGCGTTCCAGCGGGCCGCGAGGGTGGCGGTCGTCGACATCGAGTCGCGTTCACGGCGGCCGATCTACGTCGGCGGCACCGGCCTCTACCACCGCGCGGTGATCGACGATCTCGATCTCCCCGGGGAGTGGCCCGAGATCCGCGCCGCGCTGCACGCGGAAGCCGACGACGTCGGCGTACACGCGCTGCACGCCCGGCTGGCCGCGATCGATCCAGCCGCCGCAGCGCGGATCGAACCCGGCAACGCGCGCCGGATCGTACGCGCCCTGGAGGTCTGGCAGGGGAGCGGGCGTCGGTTCAGCTCGTTCGGACCGGGACTCGACGCCTACCCGGACACGCCGATCGTCCAGATCGGGCTGCGCTGGGACCGCGAGACGTTGGCGCACCGCATCGAGCAGCGGGTGCAGCGGATGGTGAGCGAGGGCTTCCTCGCCGAGGTCGCCTCGCTCGCAGAGCGCGGGTTCTCGCACACCGCCGCCCAGGCGCTCGGCTATCGCGAGCTGCTCGCCCACCTCCGCGGCGAGACGTCCTTCGACGAGGCGGTCGAGCTCACGATCGTCCGGACGCGTCAGTTCGCGGTTCGCCAGCTGCGATGGTTCCGGCGCGACCCGCGCGTGACCTGGGTCGAGGTCGCGGCCGATCCGGTGGGCGAGGTGATCACCCGGTTGCTCGACGGCTGATCCAACCTACGCTGGGGATCGACATGACGACCGTGACGATGAGCAAGCACCACGGGCTGGGCAACGACTTCCTCGTGGTCTTCCACGCCCCCGTCCCGGTCGACGAGCTGCCCGATCTGGCCCGCCGGGTCTGCGATCGCCGCCGGGGCGTCGGGGCCGACGGCCTGCTGGTCGTCGAGTCGCCGCCCGCCGACCACGAGGCGACGACCCACCGCGGCGCCACGATGTTGCTCTTCAACGCCGACGGCAGCCGGGCCGAGATGAGCGGCAACGGGATCCGGTGCCTCGTGCAGGCGATGTCGATCCGTCACGGTGGCGACCTGCGACCGGTCACGATCCACACCGATGCCGGCGTGCGCGTCGTCGAGGTCGCGGCGACCGACCGGCCGGACACGATCATGGCGACGGTCGACATGGGTCCGGTCCGGACGATCGACCAGCCGCTCGGATGGGAGGCGCTCGGCTGTCACCCCGACCGGCCGGTCGCCCATCTCGACCTCGGCAACCCGCACGGCGTGGTCGGCGTCGACGACGTCGACGACGTGCCCCTCGCCGAGCTCGGCGCCAAGGTGCCCCACGTCAACCTCGAGGTCGTCGCTCCCACCGCCCGGCCGAGCGAGGTCCGCATGCGGGTCCACGAGCGCGGGGTCGGCGTCACCCAGGCCTGCGGCACCGGTGCCGCCGCAGCCGCCGTCGCCGCCGCGTCATGGGGCCTCGCCACGCCCGACGACGGGAAACTGACCGTGCACATGGACGGCGGATCTGCCATCGTCACGCTCGACACCCCCGCCCCCGGGCGGGTCACGCTGACCGGCCCGGCGACCCACGTGGCCGACATCGAGATCGCACCGTGACCGACAACTCCCCGTACTCCGAAGCCCTCGGCTCGGCCCTCATCGACCGGACGATCCGCGAGACGATCGTCCTCGTCGCCGTCGCCCTCCCCGACGCCACCGACGCGCAGGTCGACGCGAGCCTCGACGAGCTCGAGCTGCTGGTCGACACCGCCGGTGCCGACGTCGCCGGCCTGCTGGTCCAGCGACGAGACGCACCGGATCACACCTGGTACATCGGGAAGGGCAAGGTCGACGAGCTCCGGGAGCTCTGCCTCGCCGTCGACGCCGACACCGTCGTGTTCGACAACGAGCTGGCGCCGGCCCAGCAGTTCAACCTCGAGAAGCTGCTCGGCCGCACTGCGATCGACCGGACCGCGGTCATCCTCGACATCTTCGGCCAGAACGCGAGCACGCTCGAGGGCAAGGCGCAGGTCGAGTTGGCGCTCCTGCGCTACCGCCTGCCCCGTCTCCGGCGGGGTCAGGGCGCCAAGCTCGCACAGCAGCGCGGCGGCATCGGCGCTCGCTTCGGCGGTGGCGAGACCAAGATCGAGGTCGATCGCCGCAGGATCATGCGCCGCATCTCGAAGCTCGAGCGCGACCTCAAATCGCTCGCCGCCACCCGCGAGCTGCAGCGCAAGGGGCGCAGCCGGAGCGGCCTCGCCAACGTCGCCATCGTCGGCTACACCAACGCCGGCAAGTCCACCCTGCTCAACCGCCTCACCGACGCAGGCGTCCTCAGCGAGGACCGGCTGTTCGCAACGCTCGATCCGACCACCCGGCGCCTCGCCCTGCCCGGTGGCGAGCCGGTGCTGCTCACCGACACGGTCGGGTTCGTCCGGAGCCTGCCACACGGGCTCGTCGAGGCGTTCAAGGGCACGCTCGAGGTCGCCGCACGGGCCGACTACCTGGTGCACGTCGTCGACGCGTCGTCGCCCGACCCCGACCTGCAGATCACCGCCGTCCGGGAGGTGCTCGCCGAGATCGGCGCCGGCGACGTCCCCGAACTGCTCGTGTTCAACAAGTCCGACCTCGCCGCCGACGTCGCCGATCGACTCGTGGTCGAGCACCCCGGCTCGGCCGCCGTCAGCGCCGCGACCGGCGCCGGCATCGACGGCTTCCTCCGTGTGCTGGGCGACCGGCTGCGGTCGATCACCCAGATCGTCGAGCTGTTGGTGCCCTATGCCCGCGGCGACGTGATGGCGGCGATCCACCGTGAGGGCGAGGTCGTGTCGACCGTCGAGGACGAAGCCGGCATGCGCGTCCGCGCGCGCCTGTCCGAGGCGAGCGCCGGCCGCCTCGCCGACTTCGCGGTGGCGACCCCGTAGCATCGCCCCGATGGCCGGATTCGTTCCACCGCCCTACCCGTACGATCGCCTCGACGCCGTCCGGCCGCTCGCCGAGGCCGTCGGCGAGGTGCTCGACTTCTCGATCGGCACCCCCTTCGACCCGCCGCTGCGGTCGGTGCTGGATGCCCTCGTCGACCCCGTCGCGGCCCGCCGCTACCCACCGAGCGTGGGGAGTGCCCCGTTCCGCGAGGCCGCGGCTGCGTGGATCGACGCCCGCTTCGGCGTCCACGTCGACCCCGCCCATGTCGCCGCCTGCATCGGGAGCAAGGAGTTCGTCGCGACGTTGCCGCAGTGGCTCCACCTCCGGTCGCCCGAGCGCGACACGGTGCTCTATCCGGCGATCTCGTACCCGACCTACGAGATGGGGGCGACCCTCGCCGGCTGCCGCGCCGTCCCGGTCGGCATGGCGGACGACGGGTCGATGCACCTCGACTCGATCGACGCCGCCGACGCCGCTCGCGCGCTCGTGCTGTGGGTGAACAGCCCGGCCAACCCGACCGGTGGCCTCGATGACCTCGACGCCGCAGCCGGGTGGGGACGGGCCCACGGGGTGCCGGTCGTGTCGGACGAGTGCTATGCGGAGTTCACGTGGCGAGATCGGCCGCGCACGATCCTCGAAAGTGGTCTCGACGGCGTGATCGCGCTGCACTCGCTGTCGAAGCGATCGAACCTGGCGGGGGTGCGAGCGGGCTGCTACGCCGGCGATCCCGACCTCGTGCACTACCTGAGCGAGACGCGCAAGCACGTCGGGATGATGGTGCCCGGGCCCGCCCAGAACGCCGCCGTCGTGGCGTTCGCCGACCGGGCGCACGTCGACGAGCAGCGCGATCGCTACCGGTCGCGGCTCGCCGCCATGGCCGAGGTCGTCCGCCGGTGGTCGGGTGCCGAGGTCGAGCTGCCCGGTGGCGGGTTCTACCTGTGGATCGACGTCGGCGACGCCTGGGCATTCACGGAGCGCCTCGCCCGTGAGGGCGGTGCGCTCGTCAGTCCGGGCGAGTTCTACGGCGCCGCCGGGGCGAGCCACGTGCGGATCGCCGTGGTGCAGCCGGATGCGGCGATCTCCGAGCTCGCTCGGCGGCTCGGCGTCGCCGACTGAGCATGCGCAGTAGGGTCGCACTCATCGTCACGGCGACGGCGATCCTGCTCGCC
>CBFCWS010000147.1:0-7735 GCA_965601765.1 uncultured Ilumatobacter sp.
CGGCGAGGTGAAGTTCTCGCTGGCGATGAGCTGCAGCCCCGTGGTCTGGCGCTCGACCTCGCGGTCGAGGAGCGCCTCGACCTCGGTGTCGGGATGGGTGTCGGTGAAGAACGGCATCAGAAATCGTCCTCGAGTTGGCGGATCTGGTCGACGCGATCGGCGTGCCTGCCGCCGTCGAAGGGTGTGGACAGGAACAGGTCGACGATCTCCTCGGCGAGACCGACGCCGACCACGCGTGCGCCGATCGCGAGCACGTTCGCGTCGTTGTGCGCACGCGCCATGCGCCCCGTGTAGAGGCAGTTGCAGAGCGCCGCCCGGACACCGCGCACCTTGTTCGCGGCGAGCTGCTCGCCCTGGCCGCTGCCGCCGATCACGATGCCGACGTCGGCGTCGCCGTCACGAACGGACCGGGCGGCGGCCGCACAGAAGGCGGGGTAGTCGACGCGGTCGGTCGAGCCCGTGCCGTGGTCGACGATCGTGTGACCCGCGGCGGAGAGCCGTCCGATCAGGTGCTGCTTGAGCTCGAAGCCCGCGTGATCGGCGCCGAAAGCGATGGTCGACATCGCCGACAGTGTACGAGTACAGGCCCGGGCCTCCGCCCCGATGGACCCGCAGGCTGCCGCGGCGTGGCGCGGACACGACGGTCGAGACCGCCGACGTGGGCCCCGGCGGGCGGCGGCCATTCTCACTGTCAGGGGTCGACCTCGACGCCGGAGAGGGTGCCCTGGTCGGGGCAGCTGTCGGCGATGAAGGCATCGGTCGCCGGCGTCTGCACCGTCACGATCATCGACGGATCGGTGTGGATCGGCACCCGCTGCTCCCGGAACGCGACCGCTGCCTCGGCGACGAGCGGCGCGAGATCGGCCTCGAGCTCCAGCTCGACCGCCGGGGAATCGCTCGAGCGCGTCCTGAGCGCGGCGAGCCAGGCGTCGGCGAGGCGTGCGAGCTGGTCGTCGGTCGCGCCTGCGTCGCGCAGCGCGTCGCCGGCGACCGCGGACCGGCGCGCCAACGCCCCGAAGTAGCCGTCGACGGCGAGGTCGGACTCGGCTGCGGCCTGCGCCGGGAAGTCGTCGATCAGGTCCTGGTAGGCACCGTCGACGACCGGTGCTGCGGCCACCTCCCAGCGCGCCACCTGGTCGGGGTCGTCGAGGAACTGGGACCCGACGATCAGCACCTGCCACGTCCCTCCGAAGCGCGCCCACGCGGCACAGAACCCGTCGTCGGCGTCGAGCCCGGCCACGCCGGTCTCGGGCACGGTCTCGATCGGCGCCGTCTCCGCCGGGACGGCCGACCCGGCGCCGGGCGTCTCCGGCTCGGTCGGGACGGTCTCGGTCGGAGCGGGCGACGGCTCCGGGTCGGCCGGCGCGGCGAGTTCGTCGCCGCCGTCGGCCGTCGCGTCGCCGCCCGGATCGCTCGATGCGTCGGCGCCGTCGTCGGGCCCTCGCGACTGGTCCGGCGACGCGACCGGGTCGGACCCTGCAGGATCGACCGGGCTGCCGAGGCTCGGCCCGTCGCCGCTCGAGCACCCGACCGATGCGATCAGCGCGACCGCGACCGATCCGGCGATGTGGTGGACGTTCACGCCACGATCGTCGCACGTGGCGCGCGATGATCACCGTCATGCCCCAGCGCCCCGCGATCATCCTCGACTGCGACCCCGGCCACGACGATGCGATGGCCATCGTCGTCGCCGCGCACACGACCGACCTGCTCGGGATCACCGCGGTCGCCGGCAACGCGCCGCTCGACCGGACCGAGTACAACGCGCGGGTGATCCGCGACCTGCTCGACCTCGACGTCGAGGTCCATGCGGGTGCCGAGCGACCGCTCGTGGCCGAGCCACGGTTCGCCGCGTTCATCCACGGCGAGAGCGGCCTCCACGGCGCCGACCTCCCTCCGCCCACCCGGCCGCTCGACGGCACCAACGCCGCAGCGTTCATCGTCGACACGTGCCGCGCCAACCCCGGCACCTGGCTCGTGCCGGTCGGGCCGCTCACCAACATCGCGGTCGCGCTGCGCAGCGATCCCGGGCTCCGCGACCACGTGGCCGGGATCTCCCTGATGGGCGGCGGCACCTACGGCAACCGGTCGGCGGCGGCCGAGTTCAACATCTGGGCCGACCCGCACGCGGCGGCGATCGTGTTCGAGTCGGGCATCCCCGTCACGATGGCCGGCCTCGACGTCACGCACCAGTTCCTCGTCACGAGCACCCGCGTCGAGGAGATGCGGGCGTGCGGCGGTCCGTTCGCCGAGCTGATGGCCGAGCTGTTCGAGTTCTTCGTCGCTGCGTACCTCGATCGCCACGACCGCCTCACCGGCGCCGCGCTCCACGACCCGCTCGCGGTCCTCGCGGTGGCGCGGCCCGAGTTCTTCACGTCGTCGATACGACACGTCGTCGTCGAGACGACCGGTGAGCACACGGCCGGGATGACCGTGATCGACCGGCGCGACGTGCGGACGCGCCCCGATCCGAACACGACCGTGCTCGAGACCGTCGACGACGCAGCCGCGTGGGCGATCGTGCTCGACGCGCTCCGCGCGGCGCCGAACTGACGGGCCGCGCCGGACCGACGGTCGGCCGGCCAGGTCGCCGACCGGGCGCCCATCTACGCTCGACGTCGTGAGTGACCGCTTTCCCCGTCAGCACGCCAGGACGCAACGCTTCTCGCTCGGCGAACCCCGCGACCTCACGGTCACCGCCGACGGGGCGCGCGTGGTCTTCGCGCAGAGCGACGGCGGCGACGACCCGGTCAACCGGCTCTGGATCGCCGATCTCGCCGACGGCGACCCTCGCCTCGTCGCCGACCCGCTGGCCCTCCTCGCCGAGGGCTCCGAGGGCGCCGGCGGGCCCGACGCGCGCGAGCTCGCGCAGCGCGAGCGTCGTCGCGAGGTGGGCGCCGGCATCACCGCCTTCTCCTGCGACGCCGACTCGACCCGGTGCGCGTTCGCGCTCGACGGACGCTTGGCCGTCACCGAGCTCGATGCGCCCGATCCGCGCTGGGTCGACACGCCCGGTGCCGTGTTCGACCCACGCATCTCCCCCGACGGCCGCTCGGTGGCCTACGTCTCGGGCGCGGAGCTCTGGATCGTCGACGTCGGCGAGCGCGAGGGCGCCGCACGGCGGCTCGCCCCGGCCATGACCGAGCCGCCGGACGTCAGCTGGGGAGGTGCGGACTTCGTCGCCGCCGAGGAGATGCACCGGTTCCGGGGCTTCTGGTGGCATCCCGAGGGGACCCTGATCGCCGCGTGCCGCGTCGACGAGTCACCGGTGTCCACGTGGCACATCTCGGATCCGGCCGCGCCGGAGCGAGCGCCCCGCCCGATCCGCTACCCGGCCGCGGGCACCGCCAACGCGGTGGTCGAGCTGCACCTCGTCGACGTCGAGTCGGGCCACGCGACGCAGGTCGCCTGGGACCGCGACGCGCTGCCCTACCTCGCCGAGGTCGACTGGTCGGAGCACGGACTCGCGATCACCGTCCAGAGCCGCGACCAGCGCGAGCTGCAGGTGCTGGTCGTCGACGAGACGGACGGTACGACGCGGACCATCTGGAGCGACGTCGACGACGCGTGGGTGGAGCTCGTCCCGGGGTCGGGGCGGCTCGTCGGGCCCGACCAGGTCGTCACCGCCACCGACGACGGCGGGACGCGGCGCCTCGTCGTCGCCGGCGACGTGGTCTCGCCGCCGGACGTGCAGGTCCGGTCGATCGTCGCGGCGACGGCCGGCGCGGTCGTCGTGCTCGCCAATCCGCTCGACGACCCGGGCAGCCTGCTGCCCTACCGCTGGACGCCCGACGGCTTCGTGATGCTGCTCTCCGAACCGGGCGTGCACCAGGTGCTCACGCACCGCGGCCACGTCGTCGGCAGCCGCTTCGGCCACCTCGACGGTCCCGACCGACCGTGGCGGCTGGCGTCCGGCGCTCGGCTGCCGAGCCGGGCCGAGACGCCCGACATCGACGTGAACCTCCGGTGGCTCGACGGTGGTGCCCGCCCGATCGGCGTCTGCCTGCCGAGCGACCACGACGGCCGCGCCCTGCCGGTGCTGATGGACCCCTACGGCGGGCCACACGGTCAGCGGGTCGTCCGTTCGTACCACGCCTGGTGCACGTCGCAGTGGTTCGCCGACCAGGGCTTCGCCGTCGTCGTCGCCGACGGCCGCGGGACACCGGGACTCGGCTCGGCCGACGAGCGGTCGATCCGGAGCGACCTGGCCACCGGCGTGCTCGACGACCAGGTCGACGCGCTCCGCGCGGCCGCCGGCCAGGTCGACGGTCTCGACCTCGGCCGCGTCGCGATCCGAGGGTGGAGCTTCGGCGGCTACCTCGCGGCGCTGGCCGTCATGCGCCGGCCCGACGTCTTCCACACGGCGATCGCCGGTGCGCCGGTGACCGAGTGGCGGCTCTACGACACGCACTACACCGAGCGGTACCTCGGCGATCCGGGCGAGCAGCCCGAGGTCTACGACGCCAGCTCGCTGCTCCCGCTCGCCGACCGGCTCGAGCGCCCGTTGCTCCTCATCCACGGGCTCGCCGACGACAACGTGGTCGCGGCGCACAGCCTCCGCCTGTCCGCCGCGCTATTGGCCGCCGGCAAGGGGCACGAGGTCCTCCCTCTGGTCGGCGTGACGCACATGACCTCCCAGGAGGTCGTCGCCGAACACCTCCTGCTCCACCAGCTCGACTTCCTCCGCCGGTCGCTGCCCGTCCGGAGCGCGTGACGGGCAGCCGGGACGACGACGTCGGGCCACTGATCCCTTGCGAGGGCGAGCGCTTGACTAACGTCGAGACCGTGACCGATCTCGAGGAGCTCTACCGGGGCGTCGCCGTCCACGCGACGGCCAACCTCGAGCACACCGCCGCACTCGAACTGCTGGCGCTCGTCATGGCGGCCGACGAGCAGCTCGAGCAGGTCGAGATCGACGCGATCCGCGACATCTCCGACGATTGGCGCGACGGCGACTTCACGTTCGAGAAGTACCTCGACCCGGCCGTGGCGCGGGCCCAGCAGGCGATCGCCGACGGGGCGGTCGTCGACCTGATCGACGACATCGATCAACGCATCTCGAGCCGCGTGCTCCGCCGAGCGCTGTTCTCCGCTGCCCGCGAGGTCGCCGGCGTCGACGAGCACGTCTCGCCCGAGGAGGGCACCATCCTCGCAGAGATCGCCGTGCGCTTCGCCTGACCCGGGTCGGGCGGCGCAGCGCAGGTCAGTTCGTGCCGTCGGCGAGTTGGGCGCCGAACGCTCGGAGGCGGTCGAGGCTGTCGGGGTCGAGCGCGGGGCGCCGGGCCTGGAGCGCACGCTTGATCGACTCGTAGGTGTCGGCCTCGAGTCCGCAGCGCCGGCAGTCATCGAGATGCGACTCGATCGCCGTGACCGCACCGGCGTCGGGCACCTCCTGGTCGAGGTACGGCTGCAGCAACCGGGCGACGTCGGAGCAGTGCAGCTGCTCGTCGGCCCGCGGCGTCGGCCACCGCCCGACCGTCAGTCTGCGGAGCACGGTGCGAATCATGATGGCCCTCCCGGTTCGAGGTCGACGAACATCGGCGCACGACCCGTGCGCCGGAGATGCTCCCGGATCTTGCGACGGCCGCGGTGGAGGCGGCTCATGATCGTGCCGACCGGCACGCCCACCACGTCGGCCGCCTCCGCGTACGACAACCCGTTCACGTCGACCAGCTCGATCGCTTCGGCGTACTGCGGGGTCAACCCGGCGAAGGCGTGCACGATCTCGGCGTCGAGCTCGAGGTCGACCACACGCTCCGGGTCGATGCTCGGATCGGGCTCGTCGGCGATGCGTTCGAGCTGCGTGTCGGGATCGCGGAGCAACTCGGGTCGGCGACGGCGGTTGCGGTTGATGTGCGTGTTGCGGACGATCGTGAGCAGCCACGCGCGCGGGTGCCGCCCGTCGAACCGATCGATCGCGCGGTATGCCCGCAACAGCGAGTCCTGGACGAGGTCCTCGGCGTCGGCGGCGTTGCGGGTGAGCGAGCGAGCGACCCGCAACATGACGTCGACCTCCGGCAGCACGTACTGCTCGAACGCACGGTCGGCACTCTGGCCCGGTTCAGCCACGGCGGGACTCATCGGGATCGAGAACCCGGCGGCCGTCGCGCAGCATTCCCGGACCGACGGTCATCGCGCCACGCCGCTGCCTGCCGCGACCACCGCACGCAACTCGGCGAGGAAGCGGTCGTTCTCCTCCGGCGAACCGGTCGACACCCGCAGGCCCTCCCCGGAGAACGGCCGGACGACGACGCCGCGTCGCTCCAGCGCGAGGGCGATCTCGGCGGTCGACCCACCGGCCGGCAGCCACACGAAGTTGCCCTGGACGTCGGGGACCGACCACCCCTCGGCGCGGAGGGCATCGGCGACGCGATCTCGCTCCGCGATCCACGCGGGGATCGCCTCGAGGAGATCGTCGCGGTGCCGGAGCGCCGCCAGCGCGACCTGCTGCGCCGGCGCGCTGATCGCAAACGGCACCTGCACGGCGTCGAGCATCGCGACGACGGACGGATGGCCGACTGCGTAGCCGATCCGGACTCCGGCGAGCGCGAAGGCCTTGGAGAACGTGCGGGTGACGACGACGTTCGGGAAGCGCGGCACGAGCTCGGCGACCGGGTCACCGAACCGGGGATCGACGAACTCGCGGTAGGCCTCGTCCACGCAGACGATCACGTCGTCGGGGATCTCGCCGAGCATCGTCGCCAGGTCGTCGACCGAGGTCGCGACGCCGGTCGGGTTGTTGGGGGTCGCCAGGAACACGACCTTGGTCTGCGGGGTGACCGCCGATGCGACGGCGCCGAGGTCGAAGCCGAGATCGTCGGCGAGCGGCACCGTGACCGACCGGGCGCCCATCAGCTGCGTGAACACCGGGTACACCTCGAACGACCGCCAGGGGTAGACGACGTCGTCGCCGGGATCGACGTACGCCAGACAGAGCTGCTGGAGCAGGCCGGCCGAACCGTGTCCGACCGTCACCCGCTCGAGATCGACATCGACCAGTCGTGCGAGCGCGATGCGGAGCTCGGTCGCCAGGTGGTCGGCGTAGCGGTTCGACGTGCCCGCCGCGGCGGTGATCGCATCGATCAGGCGCTGGTCGGGCGAGAACGGATGCTCGTTGGACGCCAGCTTGATCGCGCTCGAGAGGTCGTGCTCGGCCTCCGCCTGTGCCGCGCTCTTGCCCGGCCGGTAGCGCGGCATCGCCGCCACGGCTGCTCGGGGTCGTCCGATCGGATCCATTATCGCGACGGTAGCGGAGGGCCCGGCCGGCGACGGCTTCAGCTCGGAGCACCGAGCACGCCGGCCCGCAGCATCGCGTCGACCTCGGCATCGCCCACACCGAGCTCGGCAAGGATCTCCGGGCCGTCGGCGCCGAGCAGCGGGGCGTGGCGGCGGATCGTCGCCACGTCGACGCGCTCCCCGCCGAGCGGCGGGGTGACCCGGTACCGACCGGCGACCGGGTGCTCGGCGACCGGCAGCTCGTCGAGCAGGCCGGCGATCGTGCCGAGGGCCGCGGCCGGGACGTTCGCGTCGCGCAGCACGGCGAGCCAGTCGGCGGTCGTCCGTGTCGGCATCAGCTCCAGGACGAGCTCGTACAGCTCGGCTGCGTGCGCCGACCGCGCCGGGCGGTCGACGATGCGCTCGTCGTCGCACAGATCGGGCCGACCGGCGAGGCGGAACAGAGACTCGAACTGGTGTCGCTCGTAGGGCAGGACGTGGATCCAGCCGTCAGCGGTGC
>CBFCWS010000148.1:0-7688 GCA_965601765.1 uncultured Ilumatobacter sp.
GGCTCCGCCGACCGGCAGAGCCGGATCGGCTGCGCCTGAGGACATCTGGGGTCAGACCCCGGATGTCGCGGCGGGACGGCCCGGCAGGGCGCTTGCGACGTGCGTACAATGAGCCCACGTGAAGACACCACGGATGGCTCGTGCGATCAGCGCCGAGTCGTTCGAGGTCAGGCGCGACGAGTTCCGCCAGCTCGTTCGCCGGTCGCGGGAGGTCGTCCTCCTCTCGGCGCTGACGGGGATCGCCACCGGACTGGGGGTGCGCGGGTTCGAGTACCTGGTCGAGCATGCCTACGAGGCGGTGCTCGAGGCGGGGACGTGGCAGGCCGCGTTCGCCCCGGGGCTCGGGCTCGTGCTGTCGGCGATCATCCTCCGCGTCGTCGGGCGGGGTGCGTCGCCGGCGACGTCCGACGAGTACCTGCGCGCGTTCCACGACCCGGCCTACCGGCTGCGGCCGCGCCTGCTGGTCGCCCGCATCGCGGCGTCGGTGACGACGCTCGGGTCGGGCGGATCGCTGGGTCTCGAGGGTCCGTCACTCTACGGGGGAGCGGCGATCGGTGCGAACATCCAGGCGAGGTTGCCGGCCCCGTTCCGCGGCGCCGACCACCGTACCCTGCTCGTCGCCGGCGCCGCTGCCGGTGTCGCGGCCATCTTCAAGGCGCCGGCGACCGGTGCGATCTTCGCGCTCGAGGTCCCCTACCGCGACGACATGGCGCGCCGGATGCTGCTCCCCGCGCTCGTCGCGAGCGCGAGCGGCTACCTGACCTTCGTGACGCTCGCCGACACGACCCCGCTGCTCAACGTCGGCACGCTCTCGATCCCGCCCTTCGAGCTGATCGACCTGTTCGGGGCCGTGGTCGTCGGCGCCACGTGCGCGATCGGTGCCCGATCGTTCGCGAAGCTGATGCGGTTCGCCAAGGATCTCACGCGGCGTGCCCTCCCGCTCCGACTCGTCGGCGCCACGTTGAGCCTGGTCGCGCTCTACGTCGTCAGCGACGAGCTGACCGGTCTCCCGCTCAGCCTCGGCGCCGGTTACGAGGTGTTCCGGGAGTGGCTGTTCGTCGAGCTCGACATCGCCGTCTGGTTGCTGATGGTCGTGTTCGTGATCCGGTGCCTCGCGTCGGCGGCCACGACCGCCGGCGGTGGCGTCGGTGGGGTGTTCATCCCGTTGGTCGTCGCCGGCGGTGTGACCGGCCGTGGCATCGCCGAGGTGGTCAACGCCGATCGCGCGAGCCTGTACACGTTGCTCGGCATCGCCGCGTTCCTCGGAGCGGGCTACCGCGTTCCGCTCGCCGCCGTGATGTTCGTCGCCGAGACGACCGGCAAACCCAACTTCGTGGTCCCGGCGCTGTTCGCCGCCGTCGCCGCCGAGCTCGTGATGGGCGACCAGTCGATCACGGCGTTCCAGCGCGGCCCGGGCGACAACTGAGTGCGAACATGGCCGCACATGGGTGAGCGCGCATGAGCGAGGCACCGGTCGAGGTCCGTGCCGAGTTGCAGGGAACCGTGATCTCGCTCGGCTGCGGCGTGGGCACGGCGGTCGCCGCCGGTTCGTCGGTCGGGCAGCTCGAGTCGATGAAGCTCCACCACGACATCGTCGCCCCGACGGACGGGACCGTCACCGAGGTCCTCGTCGCCGTCGGCGACACCGTCGAGCCGGGGCGGGTCGTCATGCGGCTCGCCCCGACACCGGTGGGATCGGCGCCGCGGGCCGGCGCGCCCGCTCCCGGGGGTCCGTCCGGTACCGACCGTCCGGATCTGGCGGCCGTGCTCGAACGCCGCCGGATCGGACTCGACGCGGCTCGACCCGACGCCGTCGAGCGGCGCCGCGCGGTGGGTCGCCGCACCGCCCGCGAGAACGTCGCCGATCTCGTCGATCCCGGATCGTTCGTCGAGTACGGCCCGTTCGCGACCGCTCACCAGGAACACCGGCGGGATCGGGACGACCTGATCGCGAAGACGCCCGCCGACGGCCTGATCGCCGGCATCGGCACGATCAACGGCGACCTCTTCGACGGGCACGCGGCGCGGGCGATCGCGATGTCGTACGACTACACCGTCCTCGCCGGGACGCAGGGCTTCCGCAACCACCTCAAGAAGGACCGCCTGTTCGAGCTCGCCGAGCGGCTCGGCCTCCCGGTCGTGTTCTTCACCGAAGGCGGTGGGGGACGGCCGGGCGACGCGTTCGGCGGCCGGGTGGCGTTCCTCGACTGCCTCGCATTCCGCTGGTTCGCCCAGCTGTCGGGGACCGTCCCGCTCGTCGGGATCAACGCCGGCTACTGCTTCGCCGGCAACGCCGCGATCCTGGGGTGCTGCGACGTCGTGATCGCGACGCGCGATTCCAACGTCGGGATGGGCGGGCCGGCGATGATCGAGGGCGGTGGGCTCGGATCGTTCCACCCGCGCGAGATCGGTCCGATCGACGTCCAGCGGTCCAACGGCGTCGTCGATCTGGTCGCCGACGACGAGGCGCACGCCACGCAGCTCGCGAAGCGGTATCTCTCCTACTTCCAGGGCACGGTCGATCCCGCGCCGCCCGCCGACCCGACGGCGGTGCGCGACCTGATCCCGACCGACCGTCTCCGTAGCTACGCCGTCCGACCGGTGATCGACGCCCTCTTCGACACCGACTCGGTGCTCGAGCTGCGCCGCGACTTCGGACGCGGCATGGTGACGGCGCTCGCTCGCATCGACGGCCGCCCGGTCGGCGTGTTCGCGAACGATCCGCAACACCTGGCCGGGGCCATCGACGTCGACGGCGCCGACAAGGTCGCCCGGTTCCTCCAGCTCTGCGACGCGCACGGGCTGCCGATCGTCAGTCTCGTCGACACGCCGGGCATGATGGTCGGCCCCGACGTCGAGCGCGACGGCCTGGTGCGCCACAGCTCGCGGCTGTTCGTGAACGGTGCCAACCTGACGGTCCCGATCGTGTCGATCGTGCTCCGCAAGGCGTACGGGCTCGGCGCCCAGGCGATGATGGGTGGGTCGACCAAGGCGCCGCTCGCCTGCCTGGCCTGGCCGACGGCAGAGTTCGGCGCGATGGGGCTCGAGGGTGCGGTGCGGCTGGGCTACCGGGACGAGCTCGCGGCGTGCGAGTCCGAGGCGGACCGCGACCGGCTGTTCGGCGAGCTCGTCGACCGGCTCTACGAGCAGGGCAGGGCGTTGCGCTTCGCCGAGGTGTTCGAGATCGACGACGTCATCGACCCGGCCGACACCCGGCACTGGCTGACGACGTTGCTCGACTCGGTGCCCGCGGCGCCGGTGGACAGGTCGCGGCGACCGAACATCGACACGTGGTGACGCCCCGGGCTACTGCTGGAACACGAAGTTCGACTGCTTGACGGCACCCATCGTCGCGCTCGAGGCGAGTGAGTAGCGGTGCCCGGGGTACAGCACGACGTCGTCGTCGACCTTGCGCAGCACCGCCAGGCTCTCGATCATCTGCGCGTGGTCCGAACCCGGCAGGTCGGTTCGCCCGCAGCCGTCGAGGAAGAGGGTGTCGCCCGACACGAGCCTGCTCTCCACCATGAAGCACTGGCTCCCCGGCGTGTGGCCGGGCGTGTGCACCAGCGTGATGTCGATCGCTCCCACCGAGACGACGTCGCCCGAGCCGTGCGCGACGAGATCGGTCTCGCTCAGCCCGGTCGTGCGCGTCACCCACGGCACCTCGTCGGCCTGGACGTGGATCGGCACCGACGTGACGTCGAGCAGCTCCGAGACACCGGCGATGTCGAACCCGAAGATCGACCCGCCGATGTGGTCGGCGTGGTAGTGGGTCGCCAGTACGCCCGTCACGCGCATGTCGTCGGCGGCGACGGTGTCGACGAGCGCCCGGGGGTCGTAGGCGGGGTCGATCAACAGACACTCGCCGGTCGCCCGGTCGCCGATCGAATAGACGAAGTTCACCATCTGTGCGGCGAGCTGGTCGTCGGTGGCGAAGTCGCGGCCCGAGAGCAGCTGGCGGAAGTACATCCGGTCGGCGTCGTTCGACATCCCGCCGAGCGTACGCTGCACGACCATGTCGACCACGAGTGCATCCCAGCTCGTCGCCCTCGCACCCGGACAGCAGATCGTGTACGGCGGCAACCGGGTGGCGACGGTCGCGAGCGATCTCGCGGCGGCCTTCGCGCCCGGTGATCGCATCGTCGTCGACGAGTCGTCGGGGCAGATCCTCCACGTCGACGCAGGCTCCGCGGCCACGGCCGAGGCCGCGGTGACCGCCGCCGTCGACGCGTTCGCCGGGCTCGCACGATGCACCGACGACCAGATCACCGACTTCTTCGGGCGCTTCGCCGATCTGCTCGCCGACGACGGGCGCTTCGCACCGATCCGCGCCGCCAACGGCGACGACGTGGAGTCGGCGCGCCGCCGCGGCCGATCGACGACCCGACTCGAGCTCGGCGACCGCATGCGCACCGACATGATCGCCGGTCTCCGCGGCTGGGCCGCGTCGCCGAGCCGGCGCGACGCGGTCGACCGCGTCGTCGAGCACGACGGGTGGACGGTCGCCGCCCACCGGGCGCCGCTGGGCGTGGTCGCGTTCGTGTTCGAGGGTCGACCGAACGTGTTCGCCGATGCGGCCGGCGTCGTCCGCACCGGCAACACGGTGGTGTTCCGGATCGGCTCGGATGCACTGGCCACCGCGCAGGCGATCGGCGAGCACGCGCTCGCGCCGGCGCTCGCCGGAGCGGGCCTCCCCGACGGGACGGTGTCGCTCGTGGCGAGCGCGGCCCATGCCGCCGGTTGGGCGCTCTTCGCCGATCCACGTCTCGACCTCGCCGTCGCCCGCGGTTCGGGGCCGGCCGTCGCGCAGTTGGCGTCCGTGGCGCGCCAGGCGGGCGTCCCGGTCAGCTGCCACGGCACCGGCGGTGCCTGGCTGGTGGCCGACGCCGACGCCGACGCCGACCGGCTGGCCGCCGTCGTCGCCAACTCCCTCGATCGCAAGGTCTGCAACACGCTGAACACGTGCTGCATCGTCGCCGACAGCGCCGCCGAGCTGGTGCCGGTGGTGCTCGACGCGTGCCGCTCCGCCGCCGAGCACCGAGGCGCCGGCGCCCGCCTCCACGCCACGCCGACGGCGATGGACCACGTGCCGCCCGAGCTCCGCGCCGAGCAGGTCGAGGTCGTGCGTGCGGACGGTTCCCACCTCGAACCACTCGTGACGGCGATCGGGGTCGACCGGCTCGGGCACGAGTGGGAGTGGGAGTCGTCGCCGGAGATCACCGTGCACGTCGTCGACACGATCGACGAGGCCGTCGAGCTGTTCAACGCCCAGAGCCCGCGCTTCGTCGCGTCGCTGATCTCCGCCTCCTCCGAGGCACACCGACGGTTCTTCGACACGGTCGACGCGCCCTTCGTCGGCGACGGCTTCACGCGTTGGGTGGACGGACAGTACGCCCTCGACGCGCCCGAGCTCGGGCTGTCCAACTGGGAGGGTGGCCGCCTGCTCGGCCGCGGTGGCGTGCTCTCGGGCGACTCGGTGTTCACCGTCCGGTACCGGGCGTCGACACCCGATCCGAACCAGTCGCGCTAGCGATCCGCCGACCGGATCACAGCACCCGGTTGTCGATCAGGCGCACGTCGCCGAACCATGCCGCGAGCAGGATGACGGCCCTCCCCGGTTCGGCGGCCTCGACCGGCTCGAGCGTGTCGACGTCGACCACCTCGACGTACTCGAGCGACGCCAGCGGCTCGTCGGCGATCGTCTCGGCGACGTGAGCGGCCAGCTGCCGCGCGTCGGTCGTCCCGCGATCGTGCTGTGCGGCCGCTCCGGCCAGCGCACGCGACAACACCACCGCCGCGGCGCGCTCGTCGGCACCGAGGCGCACGTTCCGGCTCGACAGCGCCAGCCCGTCGGGTTCGCGCACGATCGGCACGCCGACGATCTCGACGCCGAGGTCGAGGTCGGCGCTCATGCGCCGGACGATCACCAGCTGCTGGAAGTCCTTCTCGCCGAACACCGCCACGTGCGGCCGCGTGGCCGCGAGGAGCTTGGTGACCACCGTCGCGACACCGCGGAAGTGACCGGGGCGCATCGGACCCTCGAGCCGGTCAGCGAGCCCACCCGGCTCGACATGGGTCTGGAAGCCGTCGGGGTACATCGTCGCCCCGGTCGGGGCGTAGACGGCATGGACATCCTCGGCCTCGCAGGCCAGGACGTCGGTGTCGATCGCACGCGGGTAGCTCCGGAAGTCGGCCCGCTGGTCGAACTGGAGCGGGTTGACGAAGATCGTGACCACGACACGCTCGGCGTGGTCGTGGGCGATGCGGATCAGCGCTCGGTGCCCGTCGTGCAGCGCGCCCATCGTGGGGACCACGGCGATCCGCCGGCCGGCGTGACGGTGCTCCTCCGACCAGCGCTGCATGTCGGCAGGGGTGGCGACCACGTCCGGCATCGCCGTGAGACTAACCAGCCGTGCGCGATCGCCACCTCAGCGGTACGCCGATGGGCAGAGGTCGGCGTACGCCGGCGCGTCGCCGACCGTCGTCGCGTGCACGACGGCGTCGGTGCACGCGGTCGCGAACACGTCGGCGGCGGCGGCCGCCAGCAGGTCGAGCGCGACGACATGCTCGGCGGTCAGGCTCTCGGCGCCGTGCGAGAGGTCGTGTCGGCCGGTCGCGAGCGCGAACACGGTGTCGCCGTCGGTGAGGGCATGGGATGGACGGACGGCCCGCGCGAGCCCGTCGTGGGCGGCCAGCGCGAGCCGACCGGCCTGGGTGCGGCCGAGCCCGGCGTCGGTCGCGACGACGCCGATCGTGGTGTTGAGCGGTGCCGGCCGGGCGGCGGCGAGCGCCGCTCGGAGCTGGGCGCGGTCGGCCCCCGACGGACGCCGCACGCCGGGGATCGGGTACCACGGTCGACCGGTCGACTCGTCGATCACCGAACCGACGGCGTTCACGACGGCGAGCGCCGCCACGATGACGTGGTCGTCGCTCCCGGGGAGCACGACGGTGGTCGAGGCCATGCCGACGCCGCCCTGCAGCGCGCCGGCCCGGGCGCCGGTCCCGGCGCCGATCGCGCCGCGCTCGCTCGTCCGGCGCGCGGCGCGCAGCGCCCGGCGGCCGAACTCGGCGTCCGGCCTGGCGGTGACGTCGCCGCCGCGGCCGAGATCGAAGATGACGGCCGTCGGAACGACCGGGACGACCGTGCGGCCGCCGCCGGGAGCCGGTACCTCGACCCCGAGCCCGCGTCGTTCGAGCTCGTCGACGACGCCGTCGGCTGCCGCCAGGCCGAACGCGCTCCCGCCGGTGAGGCAGATCGCGTGCACGCGCTCGACGAGGTTGCCGGGTCCGAGTGCGGCGACCTCACGTGTGCCCGGGCCGCCGCCGCGCACGTCGACGGCGGCGACGGCTCCCTCCGGCGCGAAGACGACCGTGGTCCCGGTCAGGCTCCGGCCGCGCCGGTTGTGGTGATGGCCGACGAGCACGCCGTCGACGTCGGTGATCGACCCGCTCACCTGGCGGTCACCGGGTGAGGTCGCGCGGCGGCGCGCAGGCCGGCATGTCGTTGTCGCCGGCGAAGGTCTCGAGGCGCTCGCTGACCGGGACGCCGCTCACCGCCGGTTCGTAGAAGGGCAGGTTCTCGCCGCTCGACCGCAACTGTGCCGCATACGTCCGGCGCGCGTCGATGTACGACCGGTACTCGGCGACCCACTCCGGCACGATCGCCTGACCTTTGTCGTCGGCCGGGG
>CBFCWS010000149.1:0-7685 GCA_965601765.1 uncultured Ilumatobacter sp.
GCTGTCGACAGCCAGATCGGTGACACAGACCGGCGGGTCAGGCACCGAGGTGGAGGCGGACGAGGGAGCGCAACTGGTCGATGTTCACGTTCTTGGCGGCGCTCACCCAGACGACGTCGGTGGTGTCGAGCTGACAGGCCGAGGCGAGCTCACGCTTGCGGGTCCGCTTCTTGGACGACTTCACCTTGTCGGACTTCGTCGCGACGACGGTGTGGGGCACGTCGTTGGCGCGCAGCCAGTCGAGCATCTGCGCGTCGAGCGGGGTCGGTCCGACCACTGCGTCGACGAGCACGAAGACCATGGCGAGCTCCTCGCGCTCGAGCAGGTAGCCCTCGATCATCGGACCCCAGGCTGCTCGGATCCGCCCGGGCACCTTGGCGTAGCCGTAGCCGGGGAGGTCGACGACCGTCCCGCCGCCGCGTAGCTCGAACAGGTTGATCAGCTGGGTCCGGCCCGGGGTGTTCGACACCCGGGCGAGCTGCTTGCGGTTGGCGAGAGCGTTGATCAGCGACGACTTGCCGACGTTGGACCGCCCGACGAACGCGACCTCGTGGTCGGCGTCGGGCATCTGGGCGACGTCGGCGGCCGAGGCGACGAAGGTGAGCTCGAGCGGCGAGGCCACGTGCGCTCAGCGGGCGATCAGCGTCGCGAGCGCCCAGATCGCCGCGATCAGGCCGAGTCCGGCGTACAGGACGCTGCGGAACACGGGTGCACGTTCGAGTGCGCCCTCGTCGAGCTGCTGCTGCGGCGGGCGGACGAGGGCGACCACGTTGCCGGCGAACAGCGCCCCGCCGAGTGCGAGGACCAGCCACTGCAGCAGGTCGTCACCGAGAAACACCTCCACGACGCCATCATGCCGCCGGATCGGGTGTCAGCCACCCCTTCGGTCGGTCAGCCGGCAGCCCGATCGCCGGCGAGATGACCCCGGCGATGGCCACCGGTCCAGTCCTCGAACACCGGCTCGGCACTGACGCCGCCGAGGACGTCGAGCTGTGGACGTTCGCGCAGGCTCCGCTTCATCTCCGCGAAGCCTCCGAAGCGGGCGAGCGTCGTCACCGCCTCCCACAGCGGCACGGCCTCGTCGGGCGACGGCACGCGCGAGATGACCGGTCCGAAGAACGACAGACCGTCGGGTGGGTCGTAGGTGATGATCGGCGTACCCACGTCGCGCCCGGTCCGGTCGAGCGCCATCTCCCCTTCGGCGTCGATCAGTGTGTCCCAGTCGGTGTTGTCGAGGTGCTCTGCGTACGCCGGGTCGAGACCGGCGTCGCGGAGGACCTCGACGACGTGCTCGGGCGTCGACAGGTGGGCGCGCGTGCCCGAGCCCTCGGGGCGATCCCAGTAGCTGTGCCCGTACGCGGCGACGACGCGACCGAGCGGGTCGCGGCCGAGCTCGTCGCGGATCGCCGCCGCGACGCGGAGCATCCGGAGCCCGGCGGTGTGACCGTGCTCGTACTCGGGCGGGAACTCGGTGGCGTAGTCCTTGTCCTTGTTGATCAGCCGGAGGGAGATGAACCGCCAATCGACCGAGAAGTCGCGCTGGAACGCCACCTCGGCGACCCACCGGGAGGTGATCCACGCGAACGGGCACACCGGATCCCAGAAGAACTCGATGTCGCTGCTCGGATCGGACGGGGGCGGCACGGACGACACGGTCATGACGCATGCAACCCGACCACCGCCTCGATTCATCCCCGCCGCCCCCCGACCTCGTCGGGCGGGCTGATCGGGTCGGGCCCCCGGCGGGTACGTCACGGTGGTGAGCATCGACCAACAGACCGACGACGTCCTCCGGCTTCGGGAGATCGACAGCGACACCCTCGCCGACATCGGACGCGCCGGCTGGGTGGCGAGGGGCGTCGTGTACGTGCTCATCGGCGTCCTGACGGTGCCGATCGCGCTGTCGAGCGGTGGCTCGACGGGCGACTCGGCGAGCCGATCGGGGGCGATCGGCAAGATCGCCGAATCCCCGTTCGGGCAGGTCGCCCTGTTCGTGATCGCCATCGGGCTCGGGCTGTACAGCCGGTGGCGCCTGACGACGGCGGTGCTCCCCGGCGACAACGCCCTGGAGACGTGGGGGCATCGCTCCGGCCCATCTCGCGTCGGGCATCGTGCACGGCTTCCTCGCCGTCACCGCCCTGCGGGGTGCGCTGGCCGGCGGATCCAGCAGCAGCGCGTCCGGTCGCGGCGGCAACCGGGTCGCCGAGTACACCCGGGAGGTCGTCGAGATGACCGGCGGCCGCGTGCTGGTCGGCATCGCCGGGATCGGTGCGGTCGTGCTCGGGGGATGTTCATCGTGCGCGGTGTCCAGAAGAAGTTCCTCGAGCGCCTCGACCCCGGCCATGGCACGGAGGCCGTGGCCAGACCGCTCTCGAAGTCCCTCGAACGCCGGCGGCTGCGTCGCCATGTGACCGTCCTGCTGGACATGTGCCACCGGGCAGCGGGGTGCGTTCACCGGGACGTGCACGAAGTTCGGCGAATCGAGGCGCTCGAGCCGGCGCAACGAGTCCGGTCACGCGCTCGCCGGCCGGCTGGCACCCGTGGCGTTCCCGAGCGAAGGCATGGCCGCAGCCATCGCCGACGGAGCACAGCGCCACGGCGTGCTGACGCGTGCGTGACGCCGGGCGCCGCTCGGCCTCACCGACTCCGTTCGAGCTCGACGGCGAGGCCGTCAGCACCGCCCGCAACGGACACGGCTGCCAGGTCGCGGATCCGCGCGACCGGTTCGACGTCCCACGGTTCGTCGCCGACGGCGATCACGCGCGCGCCTGCGGCGACGGCGGCAAGCGCTCCCGCACCCGAGTCCTCGAACACCAGGCACTCGGCTGGGTCGACGCCGAGCAGCGCTGCCGCGCGGACGTAGGGCTCCGGGTCGGGCTTGCCGCGCGCGACGTCGTCCGCGGTGATCGCAACGGGTGGGATCGGGATGCCGGCTCCGCGCCAGCGCGCCTCGGCAAGTCGCCGTGATCCGGAGGTCACGATCGTCCATCTCCCCGACGGTGTCCGGCCGATCAGCTCGATCGCGCCCGCCAGCGCCACCGATGTCGCGGCTCCGGCGACCTCGAGGTCCTCGAGACGGGCCACCGCCGCCGGGACGTCGGCCGCGGGCAGGTACCGGCTCAGCGTGTCGACTGCGCGCACACCGACGACCTCCCCGAGCAGGCGGTCGGGGTCGAGGCCGTGCTCGCTCGCGAGCTGACGCCACGCAGCGAGCACCTGCACGTGGGAATCGACGAGGACGCCGTCGTTGTCGAAGAGCAGAGCGGCGACCTCGAGTCTCATGACCCGAGCGACGCTACTGCCGTGGCCGCAGACGTCGACACCGCTCCGTCGTCCTGCCCACCGCGACCCGACGCCGGCACCGCGATCGATCCGCCCGTGCCACTACCGTGAGTCCGATGACGACCGTCGAGGTGTTTGCCGACGTCACGTGCCCGTTCACCCACGTCGGGCTCAAGCAGGTGGTCCGACACGTCGCCGAGATGACCGAGCCCGCCGACGTCGTCGTTCGCGCCTGGCCGCTCGAGTGGGTGAACGGCGTCCCGCTCGCCGTCGATGCGGTGCTCGCCAAGGCGGCCGCGCTGGCCGAGCAGCTCGGCGTGGACGACTTCGCCGGGCTGCGCGCCGATCGCTGGCCGGCGACGACGATCCCGGCGCTCGATCTCGCGGCTGCCGCGTACGAGCGCGATGCCGCCACCGGGCTCGCGGTCAGCCTCGACCTGCGATCAGCGCTGTTCGAGCGCGGCCTCGACGTCGAGGACCCGACGGTCCTCGCCGCCATCGCAGCCGATCACGATCTCCCCGGGCCCGGCCCCGAGGCGCGGCCGGCGATCGCGGAGGACTACGAGCTGGGCAAGCGGCGGGGAGTCCGAGGATCACCTCACTTCTTCGTCGACACCGACGGGTTCTTCTGCCCGGCGCTCGACCTCGGCCACGACGGCGACGGTCACCTGACGGCCAGGTTCGACCGGGCACAGCTCGCCGCCTTCTTCGACCGGATCGACGCCTGACCGACGCCGTCGTCGCGAGCGACGGCCGCGGGCGCGATCTGCTCAGGTCGACCCGGACGGACGCAGGGCGACGGCGCGGATGTCGTCGCACCCGGAGATCGCCGTGTCCCACGTGCGTCCCTCGTCGGCGCTGACGACGACGTCGCCCGACGGCATCGCGATCGCGGCCAGACCGCCGCCGGCCACGAGGCGGCCGCGGTCGACCGACCCGTCGATGGCCGGCAGGTCGGCGAGGCGTGTCAGCGCGTCGCCGTCGAGGCGGTAGACGGCGCCGTCCCGGCCGAAGGGCCCGGACGACACGCTGACGAGGACGGTGCCGCCGACCGCGGCGACCGCACGGGCGTAGGTCGCGTGCAGCCCCGCGGTGAGGTGGGTCCAGGTCGTCCCTCGATCGGTGCTGCGGGCGAGCCCGGCCATGCCGGTCGCTGCCCACAGCGTGCCCTCGTCGTCGACGGTCACATCGTGCACGTCGGTCTCCAGGTCGATGGTCGGCGCCCACGCCAGGAGGTCGGACGACCGAAGGATGCCGCCGACGTGCACGTTCACGAACGCGTCCCCGTCCGACGCGATCGAGAACACGTCCGGCGGGCCACCCCACGGCGTGTGCCAGTCCGCGTGCGTCGGCGCACGATCGAACTCGGTGAGCCGCTCCACGCCGCCGTCGTGCACGACGCGCCAGAGGCGTGCCTCGGCGCCACCGACGAGCAGCTCGTCGCCGTGCCAGGCGACCACCCGCTGCCGGCCCTCGTCGATCGACGCGATGTGGCGCCAGCCGTGACCATCGTCGGTCACGTGGACCTCACCGTCGCCGGTGAGCGCCGCGAGCCGACCCGACCGCGGGTCGACAGCGACGTCGGTGACATCGCGATCGACGAGCACGGTGCGCCCGCCGACGGCGAGCCCGACGTGCGTGGCGACGACGAGCCGGCGCGTCGCCTCGCCGAGGACGGTCGTGTCGGGGATCCGGAACGAGGTCATGCGATCGACGGTACGACTTCAACCTCGGTCGAAGTCAAGGGCCGAACCGGTCGCCCCGCGCCGTGCAGACGACCGCGGTCGACGACGGTCAGGACATGGCGCGGGCGGCGTTGTCGAAGCGGGTGTACTGGCCGAGGAACACCAGGCGCTTGGTGCCGATGGGACCGGAGCGGTGCTTGGCGACGATGACCTCGGCCGAGCCCTTGTCGGGCGAGTCCTCGTGGTACACCTCGTCGCGGTACAGGAACATCACGACGTCGGCGTCCTGTTCGAGCGACCCTGAGTCGCGCAGGTCCGACAGCATCGGCCGCTTGTCGGCGCGGGCTTCCAGGTTGCGGGAGAGCTGGCTGAGGGCGACGATCGGCACCTCGAGCTCGCGAGCGAGGATCTTGAGGTTGCGGGAGATCTCCGACACCTCGAGCTGGCGGTTCTCGGCCCCGCCGGAGCCGCCCATCAACTGGATGTAGTCGACCACGATCAGGCCGAGCCCGTTGTAGCGCGCCTTGATGCGTCGCGCCTTGGCACGGATCTCCATCACGGTGACGCGCGGGTTGTCGTCGAGGAACAGCGGGACCTCGAGCCGGCCGATCGCCTTGCCGATCTTGCCCCAGTCGGCCTCGGCGAGCCGCCCCGTGCGGATCTTGGTCGAGTCGACCCGGGCCTCGCTCGACAGGATGCGCTGGGTGAGCTCCTGGTGGCCCATCTCGAGGGAGAAGACGAGGACCGGCTTGGTCGAGTGCATCGCGACGTTGGTCGCCATCCCGAGCCCCATCGCCGTCTTGCCCATCGCCGGCCGGGCGCCGACGATGTAGAGCGCGCTCGGCTGCAGTCCCGACAGGAGCTCGTCGAGGTCGTGGTAGCCGGTCGGGACGCCGGTGATCGTGCTCCCGCGGTCGTAGGTCTCCTGGAGGTGGTCCATCACCTCGGGCAGCAGCTCCTCGAGCGTGCGGGTCGTGTCGGCGACTCGCTGGTCGGCGACCCCGAAGACCTTCGTCTCGGCCTCGTCGAGCGCCTTCATGACATCGTCCGGCTCGCCGTAGGCCAGCTCGGCGATGTCGCCGGCCGCATAGATCAACTGCCGCAGCAGCGCGGTCTCCTGGACGATCTTGGCGTAGTGACCGGCCGAGGAAATCGCCGGCGTGGCGTTCTGGAGCCGGTGCAGCGTCTCGGCGCCGCCCACCTCGTCGAGCAGCCCCGCACGGCGCAGCTCGTCGGCGACGGTGACGGTGTCGGCCGGGGCGGCCGCCGAGTAGAGCGCCCGGATCGCGTCGAAGATGTGCCGGTGGGAGGGCCGGTAGAAGTCGGCCGGCTGCAGCCCGAGCTCGCTGACGGCGCCCACGGCGTCGCGCGACAGCAGCATCGCACCGAGGACCGACTCCTCGGCGTCGAGGTTGTGTGGCGGCACCCGGCCGCGGCTCGAGGACCGTTGCCCGCCGCTCGATCGGCCTCCGCCTCCCGAGCCGTTGGTGTCGATCGGGAAGTTCGCGTCGCCGGCCATGAGCGCTCTACCCAACACGAGCCGGGCTGGGGAACGCTAGAGGTACAACGGTGTGGATCTGCTGTGGACGAGAGGTGGACGACACCACGGTCATGTGAACAACCCTGACCGCGGGGTGTCGCACACTCCGTGAGCGGACGCGACGGCGCCCCGCTCGCCGGCCGGGTTCCGGCCGGGGAGCGGGGCGCCGCCGTTCGTCGAGCGGGTCAGTCCTCGGGGACGACTTCGACGGTGATCGGGAACGACACGTCGGGGTGCAGCGCGGCGGTGACGCGGTGCTGGCCGACGGTCTTGATCTGCTCGTCGATCTCGATGACCCTGCGGTCGAGCGCGACACCGGTCTGGGCGACCACGGCGTCGGCGATCTCGGCGGCGCTCACCGAGCCGAACAGCTTGTCGCCGTGCACCTTCGCCGAGATCGTGATGACCTTGGGCACCAGCGTGGACGCCACCGTGGTGGCAGCCTCACGATCGCTCTGGTCCTTGAGATCGCGCGAGCGACGCATCCTGGCCGCCTGCTCGACCGCACCGGCGGTCGCCTTCAGGGCGACGCCCTTGGGAAGGAGGTAGTTGCGGGCGTGGCCGTCGGCGACATCGACGATGTCGCCACGCTTGCCGAGACCCTCGACGTCGGAACGGAGGATGACCTGCATCTCAGGCCTCGCTCTCGGTGGTCTCGAGGTCGGCATCGTCGGCGTCGATCTCCTCGGTCACCCCGGCATCGTCGACCTGGGAGTCGCCCCCCTCGTCGCGTGGCGGACGGCGATCGTCGCGACGCCCGCTACGAGGTGCCGATGCGACGCGCCGCGCGTACGGCAGGAGCGCCATCTCGCGTGCGATCTTGATCGCGTTCGCGACCTCGATCTGCTGCTGGCGGTCGTTGCCCGAGACCCGCATGTTGCGGATCTTGGCGCGGTCGCTCATGAACCGGGAGAGCAGGTCGACGTCCTTGTAGTCGACGTACTCGACCTTCTCGATGATGAGCGGGCTGGTCTTCTTCTTGTACTTGCGGGGGTTCTCCGGCTTCTGCCGACCCCGAGCGCCCTTCTTGGCCATGGTGGTGTTGATTCCTTCGTGTCAGATCGTCGTGCGCACCACGCCGTCGGCCGGCTCGGCGCACGGATTCGGGGTCAGAACGGCTCTTCGTCGCCGTAGATCGGGTCGGATTGCCGGGCTCCGCCGCCGCCGCCGCTGCCGCC